>QIHJ01000418.1 GCA_003229065.1 Candidatus Dadabacteria bacterium | reverse complement strand
AGCGAAGGGGTAATGAGGCCGCTCAGCCCGATGACGCTGGCTCCGATTTCGTTTGCTTTCTTTAGGATATTGTCGCAGGCGACCATCACGCCCAGGTCAATAACATCGTAGTTGTTGCACCCCAGTACTACCGAGACGATATTCTTGCCTATGTCGTGCACGTCGCCCTTTACGGTTGCGATTACAAAGGTGCCCTTGCTAGATCTTCCGCCCGACCTGGCCTTTTCGTCCTCCATATAGGGCTCCAGATATGTGACAGCCCTTTTCATAACGCGCGCGCTCTTTACGACTTGGGGCAGGAACATTTTGCCCTCGCCGAACAACCTTCCCACTACTTTCATTCCTTCCATGAGAGGGCCTTCTATTACGTCTAAAGGGCGCTCATATTTCAAGCGGGCCTCTTCTGTGTCGGGTTCAATATGGTCGGTGACGCCCTTAACGAGGGCGTAGGAGAGTCTCTGCTCTACAGAGCCTTCCCTCCATGTCTCGATTTCTTTCTCGCGTTCTTTATCTATACCCCTAAACTGCTCTGCGTACTCGATCAGTATGTCGGTTGCGTCGAGTCTTCGGTTTAATAATACGTCCTCGACTTTCTCCAGCAGCTCGTGATCTATGTTCTCATAGACCTCGAGCATGCCGGCGTTCACGATTGCCATGTCGAGTCCGGCTTCTATCGCATGGTACAGGAAAGCGCTGTGCATGGCTTCCCTGACTACGTTGTTGCCCCTGAATGAAAAAGAAATATTGCTTATACCGCCGCTCGTTCTGGCTCCGGGGCAGACTTTTTTAATCTCCCTTACGGCCTCTATGAAGTCTACGGCATAGTTGTTGTGTTCTTCGATACCTGTGGCCACGGTAAGGACATTCGGGTCGAAAATTATATCGTGAGGGTCCATTTCCGCATTTTCGGTGAGGAGATCGTAAGCGTGCTTGCAGATCCTGACCTTTTCGTCTTTTGTAGCAGCCTGCCCTTCTTCGTCAAAAGCCATTACGACTACGGCCGCGCCGTAGCGCACAACCTTTCGGGCTTCGTTAAGAAACTTTTCCTCTCCTTCTTTTAAGCTGATAGAGTTTACTACTCCTTTCCCCTGGATGCACTTAAGCCCGGCCTCTATCACTGTGAACTTAGAGCTGTCTATCATAATCGGTACGCGGGAGATATCGGGCTCCGAGGCTACGAGATTGAGGAAGCGGACCATGCAGGCCTCGCCGTCAAGGAGAGCTTCGTCGAAATTTATATCTATCAAATTGGCCCCGTTCTCCACCTGCTGTTTTGCTACGCTCAGGGCCGAGTCGAAATCGTCCGCCTTGACGAGCTTTGCAAACCTGGGCGACCCTGTAACGTTCGTGCGCTCACCTATCATAATAAAAGGCGCTTTTTCTCCGATAATATTTAAGGGCTCTAGTCCGCTTAGACGCATGGCAGGGATAATTTCCGGCACTCTCCGCGGCGGAAATTTCTGAGTTTTTCTTACAATCGCGCTTATGTGCTCTGGAGTGGTGCCGCAGCAGCCGCCTACAATGTTAAGGAATCCTCTCTCTGCAAAATCCTCTAAATACCCGGAGGTATCCTCGGGCGTCTGGTCGTACCCGGTTTCACTGAGCGGGTTGGGAAGCCCGGCATTGGGGTAGCAGCTTACGTAGCAGTCGGCAAGCTTAGAAAGCTCTTCGATATACGGGCGCATGTCTTCCGCACCGAGTGCGCAGTTGATACCAATGCTCAAGGGTTTTGCGTGTCTTACGGAGTTCCAGAATGCCTCTACGGTTTGGCCCGAAAGCGTCCTCCCGGAGGCGTCTGTAATGGTCACCGAGAGCATGAACGGTATTTTCTGATCGAGCTCGTCTAATAAAGTGTGAACGGCAAAAATAGCGGCTTTCAGGTTCAGAGTATCGAAAGTCGTCTCGGCAAGTAATATGTCGACCCCGCCCTCGAGCAGCGCCCTGGCTTGTTCGTAGTACGCCTCGGTCAAATCTTCAAAAGTAACCGATCTGAATGCCGGGTCATTTACATCGGGAGAAATGGAAGCAGCCCTGGTGGTAGGTCCCAGCGCGCCCGCTACGAAAGCTTTCCGGCTGGGGTTATCCGCCATAAATTTCTCGCAAGCTTCCTTGGCTAGCCGCGCCGCATTTATATTTATCTCGGCCACAAAACTTTCAAGATTATAATCCGCCTGTGATATGCTGTTTGCGTTAAACGTATTGGTCTCGATTATGTCGGCGCCTGCTTCAAGGTAGCTTCGGTGTATCTCGGAGATGATTTCCGGCCCACTTATGCAAAGGAGGTCGTTATTACCCTTCAAATCGATCGGGTGGTCAGTGAAGCGGTCTCCCCTGAAGTCTTCCTCTTCGAGCTTGTAGCGCTGTATCATGGTGCCCATGGCGCCGTCCATGAACACAATGCGCTCCTTCAGGAGTTGTTCCAGTAGTTTATATGATTCAGTTTTGTTCATAGTCTCTCGTATTGGATTTGAATTTATATTTTAGTATAACCGGGTGCTTAAGGGAGCTAATGTAATCAAGTCCAAGTGTCTCTGAGCGATCTTAGCTCTTTGAAAACTTCGACCGGGCTTGTGTCGAGTTCGGGATTTTTTTTCTTAAGCTTTTCCACTACCTCCGGGACGTCGTAGCGCATGAACGGGTTGTAGCTCTTTTCTTCTCCTATTGTCGTGGGTGCGGGTTCATTACCCTCTGTTGTTTCAGAAATTACTTGCTCAAGTTTAGATTGAGCGGCTTCATTCCCAGGCTCAAGGTCTAGTGCAAACCTGAGGTTTTTCTCGGCATAATCATGACCTACGAATATTCTTGTGTCATCGGGCAGCGGCCTGAGCTTCCCGTCTATACTGTGAAACAGGTCTTCGGGTACTCCCCTGAATTTTGTGTTGCCGCAGCCGGATAGAAATAGCGTATCTCCAACGAAGGCACAGTTTCCGGCCAAGAGGGTGATATGCTCGGGGCAGTGGCCTGGTGTATAGATTACTCTTATCTCCTGGTTACCCACTTTTATTATATCACCTTCGTCAACTGTTGAGCTTCTGGGAGAAACGCGCTCGATCCCCTCCGGATGTACGAGAATCTTTGATATGCTGGTGAGGGCCACTTTTATTATCGGGTCGTTTCCGGAAATGTGGTCCGGATGGCAGTGCGTGTTTATAACATACTTAACCATCAGGTCACGGTCCCTTATGAAGTTCAGTAACACTATCGGGTCTATTGGGTCAATGACCGCGCACTCGCGGGTTTCTTCACACCACGCAATGTAGTTATAGTTTGAGTCGCTTTCCTGAATCCTGATCCTCGCGATACCGAGTCCCTGCTCTTCAAATATTTCCATTTATGTCTCTCCATTTTTTATATGTCTAATTTTATCCCCCCCCTGGCATCGCACTAATACGCTCGCCTCTGTCCCCATTTCTTTATTTATTCCTGCTCTCGCGGCCTGCTTTTATTTTATACCCCCCG
>QIHJ01000321.1 GCA_003229065.1 Candidatus Dadabacteria bacterium | reverse complement strand
TGCGAGCGTCTCAGGCGAGTGTATTTTTGATTCAGCCCCCCCCCGGGGGTTTACGAAGTGCTCGATTAATTCCCGGCCCTCGACCTGTGAAGCGCCAAGACGACCTACGGTTATGCCGGCTGCGGCGTTTGCTATCCCGACGGATTCGCCGAGCGTGCCCGATGCCGCGTACGCGAGAGTAAATGCGCTAACGACTGTGTCGCCTGCTCCGGTTACATCGTATACCTCTTTTGCAATCGATTTTACAGTGGCCGCTCTCCCGCCTTTTCTGCA
Source organism: Candidatus Dadabacteria bacterium (assembly GCA_003229065.1). GTDB lineage: Bacteria > Desulfobacterota_D > UBA1144 > Nemesobacterales > UBA2774 > UBA2774. The sequence continues at coordinate 3,189 of QIHJ01000321.1, read as the reverse complement.
GTATGTAATACCGTCCAGGCCCCGGGTGATCAGAACGCACCCTGCGCCTGTTAGTTTCAGTATGCTCTTAACTGCAGCGCTTAAAGTTTGAATATCTGTAATTTTTATACCGCTTGCTGCTTCCGTTTCAGATTTATTGGGAGTAATTACGTCTGCGCCCCGGTACTTCCTGAAATCCTCACCCTTAGGGTCAACGACCGTGAGTATTCCCTTTTTTCGGGCGAGCTTTATCGTATGTGAAAGCACCTTGTTCGTTAGCGCCCCTTTGGCGTAGTCGGAAATTATTATTGCATCAAGTGTGTTACCTGCCACTGCCTTCTCAATCTTCCCTATAAGCGCTCTCTCAGCTTTAGTAGATAGAGGCTCTTCACTTTCGTAATCTATTCGTGTTATTTGCTGGTTAGAGGCCATAAGGCGGGATTTTACTGTGGTCCGCGCTAAAGGGTCGCGTACGATTGAGGCTGAGCTCAGGCCTGAGAGCTTGATTGTGTCCCTCAGCATATCTCCCTGTGTGTCTTTACCCGTGACGCCGATCAGAGCTACTTTCGAGCCGAGCGCTTTAAGATTAAGGGCGACATTTGCTGCTCCCCCGGGCGACTGAAACTCCTCTTTTACCTTGAGCACAGGCACAGGGGCTTCGGGCGAGATCCTCTCGACATCTCCGGTAATGTAGCGGTCCAGCATCAGGTCCCCCAATACGAGCACCCTCAGTCCGCGGAATTTTTTTATAATATCTATAGTCGTCATATTCTCAAGTGTATGTAAGTACGTGTCTATTCTTAGAAATTTACATCTAATTATAATAGCGTTCCGAGGCTCTGTAAATCTCCTGCCGTGTGCGTAGCACAAATATGAGATATAATTTCAGATATGATCGATCTTCATTGTCACTTACTTCCCAATATTGACGACGGCTCCTGCAGCTGGGAAGAGAGTCTGGACATGGTGCGTATGGCATCTCAAGACGGGATCAAAGGGGTGGTTACAACGCCTCATTGGATCGAGGGCACTAACTGGCAGCCCGAAACTCAAACCGTGCGCGACATGGTAGCCGAGATGAATCGGAGGGTCGAGGATGCCGGGATAGATTTTAAGGTTTACCCGGGTATGGAGGTCGGTATTACAGCTGATTTAGCAGGTCTTATTGAGAGAGACCGGATATTGACACTGGCCGAGGGTGACTATCTTTTGATCGAAGTGCCGTTTCATTCACTCCCGCTCGGGATGGCCAAGATAATCTCTGAGCTCTGCTCGATCGGGACAAGCGCCGTGCTCGCGCACCCCGAAAGAAACAGGGAGCTTCAGCAAAAACCCAAAAAGATTTTGGAATATGTGAAAGCAGGAGCGCTGGTGCAGGTAACTGCGGGCAGTCTGTCCGGGGAATTCGGGCAGAGCGCCAGAAGATGCGCCTTTGAGTTTGCCAAGCTTGGGGCGCTCGATTTCGTTTCAACCGATGCCCACTCTGTAAGATATAGAAAACCGATAGTGTCAGAAGGACTCAAAGCGCTTGAGAAAGCGGTCGGTGCGGATAAGGTGGACTCGGTGATAGACGCAAGCTATAGGATTGTGAGCCTCATCAGGCAGCCATAAAACCGCCTGACTAACCCTCTTTGGGCGAGTTCTGCATAAACTTCATCCTGAGGTTATACAAAATATCCTCAAGGAGCTTCTTTTCCGTCTCGTCCAGGTTGCCCTGTGTTTTGTCCTCGATTATCTCTAGTATCTCTATCGTGTGCTTGGCCGCGGGCAGGTTGACGCTTCTCTCCATGCTTTGAGGGTCTGGAATCTCTCCCATATGGATCATTGAGGAAGCGTTTAGGGATAATATAAAGGTCGCAAAATCCATTTGTAACTCGCCCGACTGTTTGGTGCTCTCTTTGGGTTTTTCACTCATTGTAAAATTGACCTCCTGTCTTATCTTGCGTCAGAACTGAGATTCCCCGCATAACGTACCTGGCTTTTCAATTATAGATTTGAACCCGGCTTAGTGCAAGTACGCAGCGGGAATTCATTTCATATATTTATTTAAGCTCGATCTGGGATCATAGGAGCTTGAATCCTCAAGCTCTTGAAACTTTTTGCGCTCATTTTCGTCGATCTTGTCGGGCATCACAATCCTTATCTCGACGTACTGGTCGCCTCTACGCTTTGTCTTGAGGCTGGGTACGCCCTTGCCCTTGAGCCTGAGCTTCGTGCCGCTCTGCACCCCTTTTGGTATAGAGACTTTGGCGGTGCCGTCAATCGTAGGGACGTCTATATTTTTCCCAAGCGCCGCTTCATAAATACTCACTGGGACCTCTACGTATATATCGTCGTTTTTTCTCTTAAAGAGAGCATGCGGTTTGACCTTGATTCTGAGATATAAGTCTCCTTTCGCGGCGCCCCCACCGCTCTCGCCCTTTCCCTTCACCCTGATTTTCGAGCCGTTATCCACTCCTGCGGGTATCTTAACAGACAGCTTTTCTGTTGTGACCTGCCCGTTTCGCTGGCGGCTGATGGATATATCCCGCACTCCGCCCCTGATGGCCGTATCGAAATCGATTTCAATCTGATACTCCAGGTCGCGTCCCTTTCTCGGAGCCCCTCTCCCGGAATTACTGAATATGTCTCTGAATGAATCTCCCCGGCTCCTGCCCCGCCTTGCCCCGCCGCCGAAACCGAATATGTCTTTAAATATGTCTTCAAAGCCCGGAAAGTCCTGTGAGTTGTAGCTGTATTCGTAGCCCCCCTGCTGCTCTCCGGCCCGTCTCCATGTGGTCCTACCGCCGGGTCTGAACTCGGCGCTTCCGAACATGTCGTAGGCCTTTCGCTTATCTTCATCCGAGAGCACCTCGTGGGCCTCTTGCAGCTCTTTAAACTTTTCTTCGGCCTCTTTATTGTCCGGGTTATGGTCCGGGTGGTACTTTCTCGCAAGGCTCCTGTAGGCTTTCTTTATCTCGTCTTTAGTCGCGGTCTTGGATATACCGAGTATTTTGTAATAATCTTTTGTAGACGCCATTGATTTCTTTTACTTGGAATTTCTTTTACGCGATTATATTTCTTAGTACCTATAATTATAAGATATTTATACCGAGTTTGGGAATAAGAACATTAAAACCGGCTTTGCCTATTTACCTTCGTCCATTCTGCTTAATATACTATCGGCAATTTCTGAAAATGCCTTTGCCGCTGTGCTCTCGGGGTGAGACT
>QIHJ01000257.1 GCA_003229065.1 Candidatus Dadabacteria bacterium | reverse complement strand
GGGTGGACTCTCGGATATTCAGATTAACGAAATAATCGAAGAAAGCGGCAGGAGCGCCCGGGTAGACCAAAAACGCAAGGACTTTGCACTACTTAAGAATGAAGCTGAGGGACTTCTATACTCTGTCAGGAAAACCCTTGACTCTTACGGTGACAAGATAGAAGCTGAGCTTAAAAAAAATATCGAGCAGTCCGTCGAGAATACCAACACTGCCTTGGATAGAGAAGATTATAATGAGCTCAAGGAATCTCTCGACGGGCTTAAGAATGAGTCGTACAAATTCGCAGATGTAATATACTCGAAACAAAGAGGAGCGCCCGAACAAGAGGTGCTGGACAGAGATACTGAAAATGACTGATTCTCACTCACCGAGCTTAATTTAATGATTGAAATAGACTACTACGAAATACTTGAAATCCACAAGAGCGCAAGTAACGACGACATAAAAAGATCCTATAAAAGACTTGCTTTTGAGTACCATCCCGACCGTAACCCGGGTAATTCGAACGCCGAAGAAAAATTCAAAGTAATAAGCGAAGCCTATCAGATTCTGAGCGACCCGGATAAGCGAGCCCGATATGACAGCTTCGGTCATATTTCTTCAGAAGGGATGTTTTCCGACCAGGACTTTGAAGGTGGATTCAGTGATATATTCGGCAACTTGTTTGAAGAGGTATTTAATGCGGGACAGAGGCCGAGAGACGAGCGCGGGAGTGACCTCCGGTACTCGCTCGAGCTTAGCTTCGAGGAGTCTCTAGAGGGAGCAGACAGGGAGATAAAGATACCCAGGCGTGTGCTCTGCACCCTCTGCGAGGGGAGCGGCGCCGCAGAAGGCGGAGAGACTGTGTGCCACACCTGCGGGGGTAGGGGAGAGCTCCGCTACACCCAGGGATTTATTTCGATTAAGCGCCAGTGCAGCACCTGCCGGGGAAACGGGAAAAGGATTACAAAAGCATGCGGTTTTTGCTCAGGCAATAAGTTCATTATCTCCGAGCATACCGTAAGAGTAAAAGTCCCGCCCGGCATCACAGACGGCGCACGTTTGAGAGTTAAGGGCGAGGGTGACAACGGATTCGAAGGAGGCCCTGACGGAGACCTCTATATAGAAATACAGGTTCAGGAGCACCCGCTATTTAAAAGAGAAGGTCACGACTTATACTTAAATGTCCCGATCGGGTTCGTGCAGGCAGCCCTGGGGGACGAAGTGCAGATACTCACACCCAAAGGACAGAGCACGATAAAGATACCGCCCGGCACTCAGTCCGGGCAAAATTTCAGGTTGAAAGGCAAAGGGGCACCCAAGCTCGAAGGCAGGGGTACGGGTGATCTTTACATCCGGGTAGAAGTCCAGGTACCTGTAAAGCTCAGTAAAAAGCAGAAGCTCATTCTGGAGGAATTCGCCAAAGCATCGGAAGAAAAAAACCAGCCCGTAGTAAAGAGGTTTCTGGATAAGCTCCAAAGCTTATTTAATTGAATGCGCCTAATTCGATACGAATAATCAGTCGCTTACAAATTAAAGCGGTACTTACCGGCCCCCTGCGATAGCAGGTATGATCGACACTATATCTCCCTCGTTTAGCTGAGTGTCTTTTCCGTCCAGGAATCTTATATCTTCGTTATTAACATAGAGATTGATAAATCTTCTCACATTACCCGATTCATCGCAGAGTCTGTCCTTTATCCCCGGGTACTGACTCTCCATTACTTCTATTAATTCTGCTACGTTTGAAGCGTTGACGCTGACCTCGTCTTTCTCAGCGGTCAATTTTCTAAGCGGTGTTGGTATGCGTACTGACGGCATCTTGAATACCTCCTTGTTCGTAATCGTTAATACTTCCGTAAAGTTCCTCAAATTCTTCGAGTCTCGCCTCTATAATCCTGGGCTGAGCCACGTCTCCTGCAATTGCTTCCTGAGTTTTAAGACCGTTCCCTGTAATAGAGACTACAATAGACTCGTTTTTAGGAATCAATCCCCGCTCTATAAGTTTTTTTGTTACTGCTATTGTAACTCCACCCGCAGTCTCGGTAAATATTCCCTCCGTCTCCGCCAGAAGCTTTATACCCTCTACTATCTCAGGGTCGCTCACATCTTCACCGGCACCTCCGCTATTCTTCATAACACCCATAGCGTAAAAACCGTCTGCAGGCGTGCCGATCGCAAGTGACTTGGCTATAGTATCGGGTTTTACAGGCTTAAATATCTCCCAATTGTTCTTAAACGCTGTAGTGATGGGTGAGCACCCGCTCGCCTGAGCCCCATATATACAGGTATCGCTATCTTCTATGAGACCGATCGTCTGAAACTCTTTTATCGCCTTCCAGACTTTGGTCAAAAGAGAGCCGCTCGCCATGGGTACAACAATATGCTTGGGCGCGCGCCACCCTAACTGCTCCATAATCTCATACGCGAAGGACTTTGAGCCCTCTGCATAATAAGGGCGCATATTGATATTAACGAAAGCCCAGTTGAATTTCCCTGCAATTTCGCTGCAGAGCCTATTAACATCGTCATAAGCTCCTTTAATCGCTATTACATTCGATCCGTATACCGTTGTCGCGACAACCTTTGCCTGCTCTAGGTCATAGGGTATAAATATAAAACTTTTCATGTTCCCCGATGAAGTTAGAGACGCAACAGCATTCGCCAGGTTGCCTGTTGATGCGCAGGCTGCCGTATCGAAGCCGAATTCCTTTGTTTTACTGAGAGCAACCGATACCACCCTGTCTTTAAACGAAAGCGTCGGGTAGCATACGGCGTCGTTTTTTATATATATTTCCGAGACCCCGAGGGCTTTGCCCAGGCTTTCAGCCCTTATGAGGGGAGTGTAACCCACTTCAAGACCGATCGTAGGCTCCTTGTCCACAGGGAGAAGCTCCTTGTACCTCCAGATATTTCTGTCCCTTCCCTCGATGACTTCTCTGGACAGAGCCTCTTTTATTAAGTCGTAATTGTAAGCTGCCTCAAGCGGCCCGAAACAAATATCACACACGTGAAGCGGTTCTTTAGGGTACTCCTCGCCGCATTCCTTACATTTAAGTGCTTTCACAAAACTCATATGGTACCTCTTCAATTATTGAATGAATTTAACAAGTTACCCTTAAATACCTGGGTTGTCAAAAAGTCTGGAACCCGGGATTCTCGCCCCTACCAATCGTCTCTTTTCTGTATTTTCTTTTCTCTCTCGTCTTCTTCGAATTCTACAACCTCGAATTGATGCGCTTCGAGCTCATTGCCGTTTTTCCTGTATGTACCGCCTATAATTACGTAGTCGTCATCATAAATCTCCCAGGTACCGGGAAGGATAATATTTATATAGTTCCCCTTTGTATCCATGAGCTTAAATAACGTTGTCATATCCTCAGGATCGTCTTCATTCAGTCCGGGCGTCTCGGAAGGGGTGTCTTCGCCGTCTAGTTGTCCCTCGACAATGAGACCAACAATATATCCTTCAATCTTAAGCACCGCA
>QIHJ01000206.1 GCA_003229065.1 Candidatus Dadabacteria bacterium | reverse complement strand
AATTGGAATATTTTCTACTATCTTCTAAAATCGTAGTTACCGTTATTTATTCTTTGGCCCTTACATTCCTGTGTGTTTTCGGTATTCACCGCTATTATCTGACAAACCTGTACAGCAAGAACAAAAACAAGCTGCCCGAGCCTAAAGGGAAGTTTGATAAACTCCCGCTTGTGACTGTGCAGCTGCCTGTGTATAACGAGATGTACGTCGTAGAGAGGCTTATATCAGCCGTTTGCCGTATTGATTACCCAAAGGAGCTTCTGGAGATACAGGTCCTTGACGACTCCACTGACCATACGACGAAGATAGTAGAGAGGTGCGTGAGCAGATACAAAGAGCTTGGATTTAGAATAAGTGCCATTCACAGGGAGAACAGAGAGGGGTTTAAGGCAGGTGCTCTGAGCGAGGGATTAAAACGCGCAAACGGGGAGTTTGTGGCTATATTCGATGCGGATTTTATTCCTCCCAAAGACTTTCTTAAAAAAACCGTTGACTACTTCACAGACGAGCAGGTCGGCATTGTGCAGGTCCGCTGGGGACACCTGAACATCGATTATTCACTCCTTACTAAAGTCCAATCGATACTGCTGGACGGTCATTTTATGATAGAGCAGACCGCACGCTATAACGCAGGCCTGTTCTTTAACTTTAACGGTACCGCAGGGGTGCTCAGGAAAGAATGCATAGAGACCTCAGGCGGCTGGCAGCACGATACGCTGACAGAGGACCTTGACCTCAGCTACAGGGCCCAGCTCTCGGGCTGGAAGCTCGTATACCTAAAAGACGTCATAGCGGACGCCGAGCTCCCTGTAGATATGAACGCATTTAAGTCCCAGCAGCACCGCTGGGCAAAGGGCGGTGTGCAGACGGCCATTAAGCTCATTCCCCGGATCTTCTCAAGAAAAGACCTACCGCTTAAAATTAAGTCCGAGGCGTTTTTCCACCTATTCGGCAATATTTCATACGTACTACTCCTGGTGCTTTTATTATTTATGTTCCCGATGGGTTATTTCTGGGAGTCGGTCGGCTGGGAGAAGGTGGTGGTGCTTAACCTCTTTGCCATCTCTGCCGGTACGCTGAGCTTTTTCAGGTTCTACGTGATGACAGTGAGGGAAGTGCATGGGAAGGACTGGCTTAAGTACATAGCGTACGTCCCGGTCGCTATATCGGTTGGCGTGGGCATGGCTATCAATAACTCAAAAGCGGTGTTCGGCGCGCTGCTCGGTAAACGCTCTGAGTTTGTGAGGACTCCTAAATTCGCCGTGACTACGAAACACGACACCTGGCGCTCGCGTCACTACGCTTCCTCAAAGGAAATCACCGCAATTATAGAGCTTACTCTCGGGGGCCTTTTCTTTTTACAGACTATATACGCGATATACGTAGGCTATATTGGCTGGATACCGTTTCTCATTCTCATTCAGTTCGGGTTCCTTTATACCGGGTTCATGTCGATCTTCCACAGCTCGGGGAAAAAGGTCACGCCCGAGCCTATTAGCCCGATCCTCACAGAACGAACGCTTCAGAGGGAAAAGGACTACTGATTTAGGATTAACCACGGATGGGGACAGAGGCGAGTGCTTTACAGCGATATCGGGGTATGAATTCAGTTGCGAATTTACGCTAATTTTTAATCAAATATACATCAAGTACCACAGCAACAGACTTGTCATTCCCGCGGAGGCGGGAATCCAAATCTTTTACGCCGTCATCCCGGGCTGCTAGATTTTATTCCTGCGGGCATCGCTGTGAAGCGCTCGCCAATGTCCCCGCCGGGATCTCATCTTTTAAACCCGCCCACCCTGAGGCTCTCGAAGGGTGTCACACATAACTCCCCCCTTCGCAAAAGGGAGATGGATAAGGAATTGGGAAGTTAATTAAGCAGTCAGCCTTTTTCTGCGTATTGCAACCAGACCTATAACTCCCAATACTCCAGCTAGGGCTATCAGTCCCCATTCTGAAAGCGTAGGGATGGGGCGTATCATTTCTAAATTGCAACCTAAAATCACGCGTCCTTTGCAAAGCTCGAATTCTGCCTCGCTAATTTGCAGGCTTTCTTGGCTGACACCGTCTGTATTTATTGAACAGAACCTCTCATCAACATTGCTTGTATTCACAACGTATGCCGAAAACGGGTTCTGTACTGCAACTGAGACAACATCTGGCTTTATAGTAGAGGTGCCGTCCTCGGCAAGAGTACCGCCGGGGCATATTATCTCAAGAATATCAATACCATTAAGCCCGTTCTCCAATTCCAGGGTATCGCACGGGCATGGGGGTGCTACCGCAAAGGCGTAACTGTAACTAGGTAAGAACAGAACTGCCAAAAACAAAACGTAGGTAAAAGCGTTTCATGATCATCTCTCCTTTAATTAGCTTGCTCTACAGCGCATGTAGATATCGTGATTGTACACAGGTTAGGAATTTAGTTCAAGAGTACTGCTTAAGGGCTTCGCGCGAATGCTTTCTATGAACGAGAGCGGGCATAAAATCAAGATACATGATACAAGATTCAGGATGAATGGAATAAAGGATGAGATTCCCGGGATGCTAGATTTTATTCCTGCGGGCATGGTTAAGCCGTTATTAATAGAGTATTAAGCGGTGATGAAATTTTCAGCCCCTTTTGCGCCTGTGTCTTGGAGGATATAAAATATCACGTAAATAGAATAGGTTGCAGAGGTTTTGGTCGCACGAAGTTGACATTCGAGTGAATTTAAATCCATACTACTGTCTCGTAACAATTCCACTTGGTTTTCTATATAAATATGAGAGTATGCACACTTGCAAGCGGGAGTTCAGGGAACTCTCTTTTAATCGAGACAGAGGAGACAAAGATACTCGTCGACGCGGGTATAAGTCTGAGGCAAATCAAGCTCAGACTGGCACAGCTGGATGTGGAAGTAGACGACATAGACGGTGTGATAGTGACCCATGAGCACAGTGACCACACGGCTGCGCTGCCGAGGTTTCGGGTACCGGTTCACGTAGTCTCCTCTACCGCCCACATATGGAGTGATAAACTTCACAGTATGGTCGAGTTTGCAAGCGACTGCGCGTTTTCAATAAGAGACATTCTGGTCACGCCCTTTTCCGTACCTCACGACGCGCTTGACCCTGTGGGGTTTACGATCGAGTCCCAGAGAGGCGAGAAGCTCGGGCTCGTAACGGATATCGGCTCTGTAACCGGGCTTGTGAAGGAGAGGCTTAGGGGCTGTAATATCCTTGTGATAGAGTTTAATCACTGCAGCGATATATTGCTTTACAGCCACTACCCCTGGGACTTAAAACAAAGAATAAAAGGGAGACTCGGGCATCTCTCGAACATTCAAGGGGCTGAGCTCCTTCAAAATCTCCTGCACAAGGGGCTTAAGCAAGTGGTGCTGGCACACCTGAGCCAGGTAAACAACAAGCCCGAGGCTGCGTTTAAAGCTGCAAGGGAGGCGCTTACCCGCTTCGGCGCTGAGAAAGAC
>QIHJ01000094.1 GCA_003229065.1 Candidatus Dadabacteria bacterium | reverse complement strand
AGCGTGCTGGCGTTGCATATACGGTTGTTCAAGTCAGCCTGCCTGCTGTTAGGAATAGAGTTGTCTATACCCCTGTTGAATTCGCCAGGGAAGCAGTCAAAGAACGTCGGGCTGCAAGATGTACCGTCTTCAAACTCATCGAATATGAAGACCTGAGGGGTTATATCCTCAAACGGATCGCCTGAATTATCACCGAAGGTAGTTCCAACACCCGGCCCTGCTAAAACAGTGTCGAAGTCAATTTCTTCATAGGTTATACCAATAACGTCAGACAGGTTGTTCCCGTCCACATTATTGAAGTTGAGAATAAAATCGACTGTTTCGTCGGCAAAGAAGTCTTCTCCCGCGGCGTTAGTCCTATATTCATATCCGCCAGGACCGTCTAGTATACGGAATAAGCCGATCATAGCGAATTCATCACCTGAGATAAGCGATATAGAAACAAAACCGTAGCTGTTGGACAGATCCGCGGTCGAGGCCGAGTCGCAAGCGGCGCCCAGTATACCGTCGGCTGTACAGTTGCTTACTAAGTTTTCAATATCGTAAACATGCGTATCGCCAGGAGTGTAAACGTCATCCCAGTTTACCTCTTCGCATGCAAGGGCAGGTGAACCAACATTAAAAATCTGAATGTGAACAACTATTGTGCTCGTCGATGTATTGGTGAGCTGAAATAGGGTGTCCCTATCTCTTGTATCCCAATAGTAGATAAGCCTGTTCACTCCAGTGTCTGTCTGGTCGATCAGCGGTAATACTCCGCCGTTGCCAGCCATTGCCTGCGTTGGTAAAACCAGCATCGGTAAAACCAAAAGAAAAGCAAGCACAAACAAGTACTTTATTTTGGACATAATATCCTGTAGCATTGAACCTTTCCTCCTTGTTATAGTATTGTTGATTATGTTTCCTTTGTTCATTAACATCCTCCTTTTAATTTTCGTATTTCAGTAAATATCCAGGATTTGCAAGCGTTAGGCAAGCTCCATCTCCTTTAAATTAGCATAAGAACTTCCGTAAGAACACAAACTTATAAACAAATTCACAACTGCACAGAATTACAACATAGATTAAAAGCCTTGTCAAGTCCTTTTATCTTGCAAATATTCAGAACTCTGGGGCTGTGCCGCATCATGTACTCCTTCCTTCAAAATTAAAGCAATTACATCATAAATAAAAGCCAATGTCAAGAGTTTTCAGAAAGCGCATAAAATTCGATCCGGGCTCGTATTTATGATAAAAAACTAAGCTGATAGGTTGTAATTATAAACATTTTTGCATCTTTTGTACATAGTCCCAGCTGATATTTGCCAGAGGGCCGTGATATCCGGCATTAAAACCATATATGGTGTATGCCGAGAAACCCCCTCAGCTTAAACTCATAATTATAATGATGCGGCCCGAAGCCGGCCCAAGTGTATAAAATTCTTGCGTAGTATTTAACATCATTCGGGAGCATTTAACATCCTCCCGGTTTTATCAGATCCCGACATGCTTAAATCACTCCGCTTTGCGCTCTCTTTTTATCCGGGAAGTCGATGTGTACAAAAATCTACTAAACGTTTAAGCGGATCCGAACACCTATTAAGCGGAGCTTGTGAGCTGTGAGTGTGCAAACATTTCAGGACATGCATATATATGCTATATGTAATATATTATATAAAGCAGGGGTAGCTCATAATAAATACCCATCTAATATAAAAATCGGTTAAAATTATCTTTCGGACCAAGGGCCTAAGGCGCGCGCCTTTTTGTAAGGGTATAAGAAATTGAAACTAAGGACAAAGATGTTAACCTAGCCAAATTAATTATGAACCGTGTAGAAGCTACATATGGACTGACAATTATTATGAAGATTAAGGAGAATATATATTGAAGAGATTTACAAACACATCTAAAAAACTATCGCTACTTGCGATAGCCGCCGCACTCATCTACATTGTGCTCGTATCGCCCTGGCCGGGGAATCTGAAGAGTCCAGGCGGACTGGAATCCCAAGCCCAGACAAACAATCTGAATATTACACACGTTGTAATGCAGTATGTAAAACGCTACTACGTCAACCAGGAGAATATCGACCCAAAAGCTATGCTGATAGAGGGTCTTGGAACACTTGAGAGAATACACGACCAGATACTCGTAAATTTCCCAAACGGTGAAGAGAGCGCGAGCTTCGAAGTCCAGGTCGTAGAAGAGAAAGCGAGCTTCGACATGAGCCAGGTGGAGGACCTGGATTCTGTGACACAGACGCTCGAGGAGGTATTCGGATTCATAACTCCCCGCATATCCGATAAGGAGCCGGAGATAAAAGATGTGGAATACGCGGTATTGAACCAGATGCTTAAATCTCTGGATCAGCACTCGGGAATAATCACTCCTGAGGTTTATAAGGAATTCATGATTGAAACCGAGGGGAGCTTCGGGGGGCTTGGAATCGTGATCGGGATAAGGGACGGTGAGCTTACCGTAATATCCCCTATTGAAGGAACGCCGGCTTACAGAGTGGGGATCAAACCAAATGATAAAATTGTTCAGATCGAGCACGAATCTACGGTGAACATGTCGCTCATTGAAGCGGTAAGTAAGCTCAGAGGCCGTAAGGGCACCGATGTTACCATATATATAGGCCGGGAGACCTTCCCCAAGCCTAAGAAATTTAGCATCACCAGGGATACGATTAAAATCGAGAGCGTGGAGACTTTCGAGCTCGATGACGGGATAAGGTATGTGAGGATAAGGGATTTCCAAAAAAACACGCTTGACAGCATAATTGAAAATTTGGACAATAGTCCGAACAACCCAAGCGGCATGATAGTTGACTTGAGGGGAAACCCCGGAGGACTACTGGATCAGGCGGAGAGAATTTCGGACCTCTTTCTGACAAGTGGTGTAATTGTTACAACCAAGGTAGGGAACTCTGCAAAACGCTACCATGCAAATGACAAGGACCGCCAGTACGAAGGCAAGGTCGTAGTGCTGGTGGATTCGGGCTCGGCGAGCGCATCTGAGATTTTGGCAGGGGCGCTTAAGAACAATGAGCGTGCTGTGGTGATAGGGGAGAGGACATTCGGAAAGGGCTCGGTTCAGCAGATATTCGACATGACGGACGGCTCTGCGCTTAAACTCACAATAGCGCAGTACCTGACCCCGGGAGATATATCCATACAGGATGTGGGCGTGACCCCCGATATAGTACTCCACCCAGTGATTATCACGGAAGATACGGTCGTGTTCGACACCACGCCTCCCAAGAAACGCAACGGTGGAAAAGATAAGACCAATACGGAAGAGCAGGAGCTTGAGCAACCGATTTACTCGATCAGATACCTGTTAAACAATATTGATCAGAACGAAGATGAGGAACCTACTCCCGAAGAGGCCCTGAGCCGGGAGGAGAGGCTCGAAAAGCTCAAGAACGATTTTTATATTTCCCTTGCTAAAGATATTTTGCTCTCTTCAAATTTCCCTACGAGAAAAGACTCTCT
>QIHJ01000034.1 GCA_003229065.1 Candidatus Dadabacteria bacterium | reverse complement strand
GTCTCGCCCTTGGGGGAGATCTTGCCTACCAGTATGTCGCCTGATTTGACATCGGCGCCCACCCTGATTATTCCGCTTTCGTCCAGGTTCCTGAGCGCGTCTTCGCTGACATTAGGTATATCTCTTGTAATTTCTTCACGTCCGAGCTTGGTCTCACGAGCTATACATTCGACCTCTTCTATGTGTATGGACGTAAACCTGTCTTCCTTTACGAGCCTTTCGCTCATTAATATTGCGTCTTCAAAGTTGTATCCGCCCCAAGGCATAAACGCTACAAGGATGTTCTGTCCGAGCGCAAGCTCGCCGGAATCAGTAGAGGGTCCGTCCGCAATTACCTGACCCGAGCTGATCGGCTGCCCTTTTGAAACGATTGGTTTCTGGTTCCAGCATGTGCTCTGATTGGATTTTTGAAATTTAAGTAGATTGTACATATCGACGCCTGCCTCGGTGCCGCCTCCGTTCTCATCGGAGCTTACAACAATTCTCGAGGAGTCAACGTACTCGATTACTCCGGCGCGCTTCGCAATTACGGCAACACCCGAATCTTTAGCCACAGTGCTCTCGAGCCCTGTACCCACTAAGGGGGAGCTTGTACGAATTAGCGGTACAGCCTGGCGCTGCATATTAGAGCCCATAAGCGCTCGGTTGGCGTCGTCGTGCTCTAAAAACGGAATGAGTGAAGCCGAAACCGATACGAGCTGTGCCGGGGATACGTCCATGAGGTCGACCTTTTCGCGCTCTACCGTCGTAAACTCACCTTGGTGTCTTGCAGAGACGAAATCGGCAGTGAAATTGTTTTTGTCATCCAGGGGAGCGTTTGCCTGAGCAATTACATACTTCTCTTCGGTAAGCGCATTAAGCAGTACTATTTCATCTGTAACTTTAATGCCTTTAACCACGCGGTAAGGGGTTTGAATAAATCCAAAATCATTGATCATACCATACGTGCTGAGACTTGAGATAAGACCGATGTTGGGACCTTCAGGGGTTTCGATCGGGCAGATTCTGCCGTAATGTGAAGAGTGGACGTCCCTCACTTCAAATCCGGCCCTTTCCCTGGTAAGACCGCCCGGGCCTAAAGCGCTAAGCCTTCTCTTATGTGTAATCTCAGAGAGCGGGTTTGTTTGGTCCATGAACTGTGAGAGCTGTCCCGTTGCAAAGAATTCCTTAACTACCGCAATAACGGTTTTGGGTATCAGAAGCTCGCTCGGCATCAGATTCTCGACAGCCTGATAGCCCATCTTTTCCTTAACGGAACGGGCGAGCCTTTCTAGTCCATGATAAAAACGGTCTTCAATGAGCTCCCCTACCGTGCGTACCCTCCTGTTGCCCAGGTGGTCGATATCATCAATGCTTCCCCTTCCGCCCCTTAAACCCAGGAGGTAGCCCACTGTTCCTGTAATGTCTTCTTTTGTGAGTGTGTTTACTTCTTCTGAAATGTCGTGATTGAACTTGTAATTTATTTTAAGACGCCCTACCTTAGAAAGTCTGTAGGTATCGGGGTTAAAAAACATGTTATTGAAAAAAGTCTCAGCTACACTTATCGTAGGAGGATCGGTCGGTCGGAATTTTTTGTAAATCTCCGTAATCGCTTCTTCCCGCGTGTTAACTTTGTCGGCCAAAACTGTGCTTCTGAGTGACATTACGACGGAGATATTGTCTATGTAGAAAACCTTAAACTCCGCCACATCGCTATTTAAGATTTCTTCTAGCTTATCCTCTGATATTACCTCGTTAAAGCCGACAATTACCTCTCCTGATGAGGGATCTACAACATCGTCAGCGGCGCATTTATCGACAAGCTCAGAGGGGTCTATATCGATTCTTTCTATTTTGGCTTGCTTTAGCTTTTCAATAATATTTCTTACGAATCTTCTGCCTTTTTTGACTACTACATCACCCGATTTCGGGTCCTTTATATCGGCAGTTGATTTTTGATAGGACAGCACGTCGAAGTTTACATCCTTTTGCACATTCTTTCCGTCGACATATACGGATTCAATGGGGTAAAAATAGGACATGATTCCCTTATTATCAAACCCGAGCGCTTTGAGAAGCACTGAGACAAGGAACTTTTTCTTTCTGTCTATCCTCACATGAAGCAGGTCTTTTGAATCGAACTCAAAATCGATCCATCTGCCGTCATGGGGGACTATCCTCGCAGAAAAGGAGCTTCTTCCCGCACTGTTATCTTTATTCTTCACCTGATCAAAGAAAACTCCCGGGGAACGGTGGAGCTGACTAACTATTACTCTCTCTGTGCCGTTTACTATAAAAGAGCCGTTTGGAGTCATAAGAGGTATTTCACCAAAATAGACTTCCTGCTCTTTTACGTCTCTTATGGTACGCTCATCACCTGACTCCGTATCCCATATTACGAGCCTGAAAGTAACGTATAGAGGCGCTACATACGTATAGCCCTTAAGCCGGCACTCGACCGCTTCGTACTTGGGATTGTCCAATCGGTAGCTCATGTACTCAAGCGAGGCCTTCCCGTTATAATCTTCTATGGGGAATACGGTTTTAAATGCGTTATGGAGACCTACGTCCTCTCTCTCTTCAATAGACACACCGCCTTGAAGAAAGTCAAAGTAAGACTTGACCTGAACTTCAAGTAGGTGAGGTATATCGAGAATAGATGGTAATTTAGAAAAACTCTTCCTCAGTTTATAAGATTCTAGACCGTCTAGGCTCAAATTAAATTACCCCCGTATTTTGTTTTTCTATTTTCCAGTGAAATAACTTCATGCTGAAATTCATTACAACAATACGCAGAGCGCATCGCCTGGAATATGGATGCGCACAACTCAACAATTATTTGTAAGCAGTTTAGAGAAAAGATACATGTACACCATAGGACGCTTTATTATTAAAAACTACGATATTACAAGACATCACCACACAAAACATCTGCGGCTTTATACGACCCTGTAAAACCAAGTCAATAATGTAAGACGTCTACTTGACCTCTACTGCTGCGCCGGCTCCTTCGAGCTTTGTCTTAATGTTGTCGGCCTCTTCCTTGTCCACGCCCTCTTTTACAGCCTTAGGAGCTGCTTCAACAAGCTCTTTAGCTTCCTTAAGTCCTAAGGACGTGACTTCTCTAACAGCCTTAATAACCTGTATCTTGTTGCTGCCGAAATCCTTTAAGACAACACTGAAATCCGTTTTCTCCCCTGCATCCGCAGCGGCATCTCCGCCTGCAGCAGCCCCGGGTGCGGCAGCCATCACCGCTTGAGGCGCAACCGCTTTAACGTCGAATTTATCTTCGATTTCCTTTATCAGCTCCGAGATTTCAATCATACTCGCCTGCTCAAGATAAGTTAATACATCAGTTCTGGTAACTTCGGGCATTATATAAAAACCTCCTTAACCTAAATGAATCAATAATTTTATCTAAACCATACTATTTGTTATCTGCTTTTATTTTTCTTCTTCACTTTCCTCAGAAGCTCCCTCTGCCTCTTCAGGATCTTGGCTGTT
>QIHJ01000338.1 GCA_003229065.1 Candidatus Dadabacteria bacterium | reverse complement strand
GCGGCGTGGACGACAGGCCGCTTCCCGAAGAAGAAGCAGTGCTGTTCGAAAGCCCTGTGGAGATACGCGAGGACCTCTTTCTGCCAAATACGGGACTCATAAGCGGAATGGGGATACCAAAAGGAGTGACGCTGATTACAGGCGGGGGATACCACGGGAAATCTACACTCCTTCGAGCCATCGAGCGCGGGATTTACAACCACATACCCGGGGACGGGAGAGAATTAGTCGTAACGAACCCAAACGCCGTGAAGATAAGGGCAGAGGACGGAAGGAGGGTCCAAAAAGTAAATATTACACCCTTTATATCAGAGCTTCCTTTCGGAAAGGAGACCGGTAGTTTTTCCACAGACGACGCGAGCGCAAGCACATCTCAAGCGGCCAATATACTCGAGGCCCTTGAGATCGGAGCGGACGCACTCTTGATCGACGAGGACACGACGGCTACGAATTTTATGATCAGGGACCACCGGATGCAGGAGCTCGTATCGAAGAGAAACGAGCCGATTAATCCCTTTATAGACAAGGTAAGGAGCCTGTACAGGGACCACGGGGTTTCGACTTTACTAGTCGCCGGCGGCTCGGGGGATTACTTTGACGTTGCCGACAGGGTGATAAGGATGACCGCATACAAGGCGGAAGAAGTGACCGAAGAGGCAAAGGAAATTGCGGAAAGCTTTGAGACGGGACGAGTGTCCGAGGGCGGGGATTTTTTCGGGATACTTACCGAGCGTGTGCCGATTAAAGACAGCATCAACTCAGGCTATGGAAAGAGGAAAACCAGGATATCACGTAAGGGACTTCACTCTATCGCATTCGGTAAGAACCTGATAGACCTGGGCGCTGTGGAGCAGATAGTGGACTCGAGCCAGACAAACGCCATCGGGGACGCAATCTTGTATTCCAAGCGCTATATGGACGGGGTAAAGACTTTGAGGGAGGTTACGAGCCTTGTGATGATGGATATTGCGAGGAGCGGGCTCGATGTGTTGAAAAAGAAAGTCACCGGGGATTATGCCGAGTTCCGGAAGCTTGAATTGGCCGCTGCGATAAACAGGCTCAGGACTCTACAGGTGGAGCAGAAAAAATAATGATTTTAACCACGAATTTACACGAATTAGCACTGATAAATGGAAAAGAAATTAAAGGAAAGCTTAAAACTTTTTCGCTTTGCTTATCAGAATGGCAACTTTGAAGAAGTTGATTCCTGATAGAAACATTCGGGAATGACAAGTATAAAAGATGAGATATCGAATTGATACTGAATAGATCCTGGAATAAATTCAGGACATGGCTCGGGAGGACAACAAAATATTGTTTATGTGCCGTCCGTACTTCGACAAGCTCGGCACGGACGGCTGAAGTTTAGTTTAATCTTCGAAACTAACCCGAGTAGGCTGAGACGGTGTTCTGCATTACCTCGACGTTACTCTGCTTGCCTGCGGGACTGGGAACTATGATAGGGAGGTCAACGCCGGCCTCTCTGTAGGCCTCGAGTCTTTCGCGGCAGCGCTCTGACGGGCCTATGAGGGCTACAGAGTCGAGCATCTCGTCGGTAAACACGTCCACGGGTTTTTCTCCGGCGCGGACTTTCGCGATCTCCTCTTCAAAGCCGTTATTGATCATGAGCCTCTGATAGAACGGGAGGTTAAGGTACGGGGAGAACCCTTTCTTTCCGGCGACCCTGGCAAGCTCGAGGTCTTCAGATACAACAGAAGGGATACCCAGAGTGATGTCTATCTCAGAGGGGTTGCGTCCCGCTATAGCAGCCCCGTCGGCGACATAACCCTTTAGGGTCTTAATAAATTCAGGCGTTGCCATGTAGGGCATCAGGCCGTCAGCTATTTCACCCGCCAAAGTTGCGGCCCCCTTGGTGAGGCCCGCTATGTAAACCGGTACTTTAGGGAGCTCTCTTTTAAGCGTGAGCTGGGAGGCTGTGCCGTCCAAAAATGCCTTTACCTGCCCTACGTAGTCGCGCATCGAGTCTACAGGGTCGCCCATGTCTATCTCGTAGCGGTCGTTTACGGGCTTGTGGCTGACGCCGAGGCCGAGTACCATGCGGCCGTTTGTGATCTCCTGAATAGTGAGCGAAGTGGCTGCGACCATAACTGCCTGGCGCATGTAGATATTGGTAATCCATGTGCCAACGTTAATATTAGCGGTAACCTCGGCGAATACCTGTGCGTTGGTAAGCGCACTGTACGGGGGCACTTCGGGTGAGAATATAGCTTCGAACCCTCCTCCCTCGGCCTCTTTTGCAAGGGCGCGCAGGTCCGATACGCTGCATCCCCAAACGGGTGAAATGGTAGCTATTCTAGGCATAAGAGTTCTCCTTCAAACTATTATTTTCAATACTGGGTTTTCAATATTGGTTTATGACGTCTCTATAGTAATCGGGACGGAGAAGCGTCTCGTCCCCGCTCTTGAGCACAGTCCTTATTTCCTCCAGGACTTTTTCCTTGTCCTCGGGGAATTTCGCCTTAATCGACAGATAGTTTGAAATATGGTTGGAAAAGAAATAGCCGTCCGTAAGCTCGGTGTTCTGAACGAGCACTTCAAGCTCTTTTATGATCTGGAACTTGTCCGGGAGCTCGAACTCGCCCCTTTCCATTTCTTCATATAGAGGGGCCCCGGGACGTACCTGAAGGGATAAAGCACCTACATATTCCGGGTCACAACCACTGAGCAACCTGCCCGTGGCCTCTGCGTGCTCGAGGCTCCTGTCTACGCCTCCCATCCCTAATAACACCATAGCGGAATTCATGATACCGGCCTCTTTAAGCATACGGGAAGCCCTGACTGTCTCTTCGTGGTTTGCGCCTTTTTTTATGCGTTCCAAAACTATGTCGTCTCCGCTCTCAAACCCTATGTACACCATATCGAGACCGTGCTCGCGGAGCTCTTTTAAGTTCTGGACTCCTTGACGTAGTATGTCGCCCACGTTGGCGTACATCCTGATTCTCTGAATAGACGGGTTTTTGTCCTTCAGGTAATCCATAATCTCAATCAGCTTTTTCTTTGATAGAACGAGCGCATTGCCGTCCGCTATAAAGACCCTGTCGTCTATAAGACCCTTCAGAGACGCATCGTCTATGATAGCCATGATCTCGTCCATTGGACGGACCCTGAACTTTTGCTCGTCCTTTCGGTACATAGCGCAGTATGTGCACGTGTTGTGGGAGCATCCTATGGTGGCCTGGAGTATGTAGCTCTTGCCCTCGCTCGGCGGCCTGAAAAATGGCTGGACATAATCTATCATACTTTATACATTAACAAATTCAGCGCCATTATCAAGTAAATACAGCTAACTCTTTACAAAAACTGACAGACCGTTATAATTTTGGTGTTATGACACAGAAAAAACAGGAATCTCCATTTAAGCTTAGTGAAGAAGAAAAAGAAGGAGCTTGGTATATACTCGGAGTAGTAGTGCTTATCGCGTCGATCGTGATACTTGCTTCACTCACGCACGTCGTGGTTCACCCGTAAGCT
>QIHJ01000192.1 GCA_003229065.1 Candidatus Dadabacteria bacterium | reverse complement strand
CAATACCTCGGTCCTGTACTCTCTCGTCAAGGAATACGTAGTCAGGCTCGTTTTTATCCATAAAGCTCTGTACCTGCTCTAACTCGGACAGGTCCGCTATAACCTTTATACAGATTTCTGACTCGAGAATTTTACGAAGACCGTCAATAAGTAGCCTTGAGTCCGATACGATTAATATTTCTATGGCTTTTTTCGACATTATGAGCGCCTTCTATATAGATTACGTATTTATCATACAAAACGGATGTTTCCCTTTAAACATTATAATGTCGATAGGATTCAATGTAAATTCTTATTTATTTTGGGGTAGTTACGTGTGAGATACAAACTAAGGTGTTAGGTTGGATACCATATAGATAACGGAAATAGCTGTATAAATGGCTCGGTAGTTGGAGACAAGCCGAATACCGACCCATTGCTCGACCCTGCTGGTCTTCAAGACAGCGGGGGGGTCTACGGAGACGATAGCGCTTCGCACCCCCGCCGGTCTTGTCCTCATAGCTGATTTTATCCTGCTCTCGCTCATAAAAGACATTCACTCGCTGTCTTCTTGATTTTATCCCCCTCGCTCATAAAAGACATTCACTCGCTGTCCCCACAGGCATCGCACTGCGTGCTCGCCTCCGTTTCTGCTGCTTATGTAGCCCAAGTATTAGGCAATGACTCCGTCTCTGTGATAGACACGGCTACTAATACGGTAATTGATACCATACCAGTTGGCGGTAGTCCGTCTAATATCACTTTTAGCCCTAACGGTCAATTTAGTTATATCGCGGTAAGGAACCTCGGCGTTGTGGTTATAAGAACATCAGACCGCGCCATAGTAACCACAATAACCGGGTTCTCCGACCCATTTGGTGTTGATGTAACTCCCGATGGAAATAGTTTGTATGTAACCGACCTTGGGAGTGATTCAGTAGCTGTGGTAAATACAAATACAAATCAAATAATCGATACGATTACTCAAGGCATATTCGGCACCCCCGGATCGAGCGGACGTTTTATTGCTGATGCCCCGCTCCCTGTTTCAGAACCTATACCAACTCTAAGCGAATGGGGAGTAATTACTCTAGCCGCACTATTCGGAATCGCGGGATTCGTCGCGATAAGAAGAAAATCAGCATTACAATTCTGATCAAACAAAAAAACCGCCCGCACATGAATTAATTAATTAAGCCCGGGCGTTATGTCTTTTTTTTAAATTCTGAATATTAATAAGGTCTTGGATAAGGTCTATAATAAGGTCCAGGGAAGTGGCTGGGAGTACGGCTTAATTAACCACGAATTAACACGAAGAAATTGAGGATTTAATGTGCAGGATGAGAAGAATAAAAGATGAGATCCCGGATCAAGTCCGAGATGACAAATATAGATCCCCTTTTTTCTAAGGGGGGAGATAAAAAGTCAAAATAGGGAGCTTCGGCTCCCTTTTTTCTGTTACAATAAGCACTTAGGTATCTTCAAATACCCGTATTGCCTCATATATTACAACTGACGAATCCATTAACGAAGAGTAATTATCCTATTTGTATTTGCATATATATAAATTCAGGTAAAATGCCATGGTAAATAAATTAGGTCGTTGAATCTATTTCGATTGTGATTAATCTTTACTATATATGTGCTGACTTACGGAGGTTAAATGTCTAAATCGCTTGTTATTGTAGAGTCTCCAGCGAAGGCTAAAACGATAAAAAAGTACCTGGGCGACGATTTTAGCGTAGAGGCTTCATCAGGCCACCTAATAGACCTGCCGAGCAGTAAGCTCGGCGTGGACGTGGAGAACAACTTTAACCCGGAATATGTGGTTATACGGGGTAAGGGTAAATTTCTGGATAAGCTGAGGAAAGCCGCCAAGAATGCGGATCAGGTGTATCTCGCCTCTGACCCCGACAGGGAAGGAGAGGCTATAGCATGGCATATAGCAAACGAGCTCGATATTCATGACCGCTCGCACAGGGTGCTTATTCATGAAATTACTGCGAGCGCTGTTAGAAATTCTATAGCTAACCCAACGGAGCTAAGCAAAGAGCGTTTTGAAGCGCAGCAGGCGCGTAGAGTGCTTGACCGTCTTGTGGGATATCAGGTAAGCCCGATTCTCTGGAAAAAGGTACGAAAGGGACTCAGCGCGGGTAGGGTACAGAGCGTCGCGCTCAGAATAATAGTTGAGCGGGAACGTGAAATTGAGGCCTTTAACAAAGTAGAATACTGGTCTATCGAGTCAGATTTAAAGAGAGCGCAGGACGAGCCCGAGTCCGCGTTCACAGCGGCACTGGCAAAATTCGATGGTGAGAAGGCTGAGATATCCAATGAGGAGCAGGCGAATAAAATACTGGCAGCGGTAAGAGATGAGGCTTTCACAGTTACCTCTGTTGAACGAAAAGATAAAAAGCGAAACACAATGCCGCCATTTATTACAAGCACGCTGCAGCAGGAGGCTTCTCGTAAGCTCAGATATAATCCGAAAAGGACTATGTCCATAGCGCAAAAGCTATATGAGGGTATTAGCCTCGGTCAGGAGGGCCCGGTCGGTCTTATAACGTATATGAGGACAGATTCGGTCAGAATATCTCCGAGCGCAATTGAAGAAACCAGAGTACTGATCAAAGAGTCCTACGGTGCGGATTATCTTCCGGAAAAACCAAACTCATTTAAAGTAAAGAAAGCGGCGCAGGACGCTCACGAAGCAATCAGACCTACATTTGTCGATAAGCTTCCCGACGCTATAAAGAGTTATCTTGGAAAAGAGGAATATAAGCTCTATAAGCTCATATGGCAGAGGTTTGTCGCCTCACAGATGAAGCCTATGATCTATGACCAGACTACGGCCGAGATCCAAGCCGGCCTCGGGCTGTTCAGGGCTACCGGGTCGATTATAAAATTCCCGGGCTTTTCGGCAGTCTACCTGGAAGGTAAAGAGGAAGAAGAGGAAGCTAAGGAAAAAGATGAATTAAAGAAGCTTCCTGATCTGAATAAAGGGGATAATCTCGATCTCTTAACGGTTGAAGGTAAGCAGCATTTCACCCAGCCTCCGCCCAGATTTAGTGAAAGCTCGCTCGTAAAAGAGCTCGAGGATAAGGGCATTGGCCGCCCCTCTACTTATGCGAGCATCCTATCCACTATTCAGGACCGTGAGTACGTAGAGAGGGAAAAGCAGAGGTTAAAGCCCACATTGCTCGGCTGCTCTGTGAGCGATTTGTTAATACAGGGATTCCCCGAGATTATGGACGTAAAGTTTACAGCTGAAATGGAAGAGAAGCTTGACGATGTGGAAGAGGGCAGCATCAACTGGGTTGAGCTGTTGAAAAAGTTTTATGAGGGTTTTTCCGCAAGGCTCGAAAGCGCGGATGATTCTATGAAGAGTCTCCGCAAAGACGGGATAGCGACCGATATTGAGTGTGAATTATGCCATTCGAATATGATCATAAAGTGGGGTAGAAACGGAGAGTTTCTCTCATGCTCTAAATACCCCGAGTGTAAAAATGCCAAGGCTTTTGAGTACGATG
>QIHJ01000006.1 GCA_003229065.1 Candidatus Dadabacteria bacterium | reverse complement strand
AAGCGAAGCATGTCAAGCAATGATCGACAGCGGATACGAAAGGGCCGCATTGACATGGATTTTGGAAGATAATATTGCGTCAAGAAGGGCCATCGAGAAATTGGGATCAACGGTCAATGCCGACTGGGAGATATATAGTAAAAGTCCGGTTATTAGCTAATAATGGAGCAGGTACCAAATAAAAATGACGTTCGAGCAGAATTCTGAAAATTTTTCAAGACAGCTATTCGGCATAATAGTAGTATTGCTGCTTAGCTTCTGTATAGCCAATTTTATAATCGGGCTCAAGTGGATAGACAAAACATACCCGGGGTTTTTCTTCTACGATAATCTGGTAATCACCGATATATCCCCTACAACAGTAAACGGAGATAAGCTAAAAAGGTTCAATGATAAGGTAGTGCTTGTAAACGGGGAGAAAGTATCCACTCCTGAGGATGTCCATGGCATTATCGGCACTCATTCAGTCGGAGAGACAGTAGACTACACAATTGCTAGAAACGGGCGGTATTTTGATGTTGCCATTCCGGTAGAAAAGCTAACGGCTACGAATCTACTATTAATTTTCGGTGTAATTTATCTAATCGGAGTAGTATTTTTTACAATCGGCGCTTTCGTGATTTATATAAAACCGGATGAGCTGGCAAGTAAAGCGTTCTTTCTTTTCTGCACCGCGCTCGGCATTTGGTTTGTGGGCTCGTTCGATGCCCAGGCTACGTATTACTTTGATAAAATTACCTTTTTTGCAATGATTTTCAGCCCCGTGTTTGGAATTTACTTGATGTTTATCTTCCCTTCGGACACTAAAATAAAGGAGAAATCCCGCTACTTCGCGACGCTCCCGTTTTTAATTTTATCTCTATTGATTTACGGCCTTATGATACTTTTCTTCGACTCCTACAACACCTGGAAAATTGCGAACATGTCTATATGGATTTATTTGCTCTTAAGCGCCGCAATTTTCCCGCTCTCCTCTTTATTCACTTACCTTCGCTCGGACTCGGCCCTTGAAAAGCAAAGGGCTCAGATTATTTTCATCGGCTGCTTACTGGGTCTCATACTTCCCGCTTCAGCCGTTGCCGGTATCACAATATTTAAGCTAAACATGCCTTACAACCTGATGGCCCTGCCAGTAATACTGTTTCCCCTTTCGATTGCCTATGCCATTGTCAAGCATAAACTGTTCGATATCGATGTGATCATACAGAAAACGATCACATACGGGCTTTTAACCGGAGCCGTAGGAGCGGTGTTCGCTCTGATGGTCCTGACCTTCAACATGGCCTATGCCCAGCACGGCGGATGGAAGAACCCGGCTTTCTTCCTTATCATGAGTAGTTTCCTGGTGCTTGCCCTTAATCCGCTTAAAAACCGTATACAGGGGATTGTGGATTTAACGTTTTTCAGAAAGAAATACGACTACAGAAAAACTGTGGAGGAAGTGAGCTACGCTATGACGTCCCTGCTTAGTATAGATATGATCATAGATAAGATCATTAGCGTAATCGAGAGCACTATGTTCTCAAGCCCCGTATCTGTAGCTATATATAACGAGGACACCGAAGAATATGAGATTTATTACAGTAGTGACAAGACGGATATAGACGGAAATAAAAATATTGAAGGAACTAACCTTCTTGTGGAGAGCTTAAATAGATACAAGAAGGAGATATTCAAAGAAGACCTGATAGCAGATGAGAAATATATTAACCGCTCACAAGAGCTTATGAACGAGTTTAAGAGATTCGATGCTTCTCTTATCATGCCGCTGTTCTTTAAGAAACAGCTGATCGGTTTTATTGCTCTCGGGGATAAGAAATCGGGACTTACCTACACGTCTATGGACATCACTCTGCTTCGCCTGCTTGCGAACCAGAGCGCAATCGCAGTAGAAAACGCGCTTGCGTTTAAACTGGTCGAGGACTATGCGAAAAAACTAGAGCTTGCAAATACCGAGCTTAAAGACACGCAGGCACAGCTGGTACACGCGGAGAAAATGTCCGCTATCGGCCAGCTGGCTGCGGGCGTGGCTCACGAGATACGAAACCCGCTCAATATTATCGAAGGTGCAAGATACTATCTCTCCACCTATATGACTACCGAGGAAAACGAAGATGTAGTCGGAGAGTATCTGGAGTACATAAAGCACGAGGTAGAAAGGACGAACACTCTTATTGACAGCCTGCTTAAGTTCTCGAAGGCGGAGCCGCCGCATTTTGAAAGAGTAAATGTAAACAGCGTGGTTGAAAACGTAGTAGTTCTCATAAGAAAACAGCTCTCTGACAACAACGTGAACCTCATCAAAAACCTAAAAGACGATGTTCCCGACATAATGGCCGACTCTAACCAGCTGTGGCAGGTGTTTATAAACATCATTGTAAATGCAATACAGGAAATGCCCGAGGGCGGGGACCTGACTATAGACACTTCGTGGGAAGTGACAAAGTCGGGTAGCACAGAGACTGAAAACGTATATGTGAGCTTCAAAGACACGGGCTCGGGTATAGAGGAGGAGGACCTGAGCAAAATTTTTAATCCGTTTTTCACAAAGAAAGATATGGGAACGGGGCTCGGGCTATCGATTGCCTATAAGATTATAGAGGAGCACCAGGGCAGGATAATCGTCCGGAGCGAAAAAGGGCAAGGCACAGTATTTACAATAGAGCTCCCGAGCAATAAAAATAATGAGGTTAAAGGAGAGGACGATGGATAAGTGTAAAAGGGTTTTGGTCGTTGACGACGAGCAGCTGATTCTGAAGATCATCGCCGACATCTTGACTAAAGAAGGGTACGAAGCTGTAGTTGCCAATAACTGTGAGAAGGCAATCGAGCTCTTAAAAACTATGTCTTTTGATGTCGTGATTTCCGACATTAAGATGCCCAAGAAAAGCGGCATAGACCTTCTTGAGGAAATAAGGAATAAAGACCCTCATATACCGGTGATTCTTATGACCGGGTTCGCCTCTCTTGAGACAGCCGTAGAAGCGGTACAGAACGGCGCATTCGATTACCTGATTAAGCCGCTTGATTACAGCAAGCTCAAAAATGTAATAGAGCACGCCGTTGAAAGATATGATCTATACAAGGAAAACACAAGACTTTTGAGCGACTTAAAAGAACTTAATACAAACCTCGAGCAAAAAGTAAAAGAAAGAAACCGGCAGCTCGAGAACACGCTTAACAGCACCATTGAGAGTATTATCACAACCGACAGGGATCTCGTGATACAGAGCGCAAACCCTAAGACAATCAATATCTTCAAAAAGGACTGTGTCGGCGTGAAGCTTAGCGATCTCTTGGACGGAATAAACTTTGAAACCATTATTCCAAGGATACTGAGCGAGCCCACTTATTCCACAAAGCACGAGCTCAAGTGGGGGGACGATTTCCTTGAAGTCACTCTCTCGCCCCTCGTGGACTTTGAAACTGGGGAGATATTCGGCGTAATCGTAGCAACAGAAGATATAACCGAGAAGAAAAAACTCGAAGCCCAGCTGATTCATTCCGCAAAGATGTCGGGTGTCGG
>QIHJ01000125.1 GCA_003229065.1 Candidatus Dadabacteria bacterium | reverse complement strand
ATCTGCTTTACGATTTGTGGCTCGGTGCCCTTACACTTCCATTCATATACGGTGGTGCGCCCCTGTGCGAAGGCCGGTATAAATTCTGCGTCCGGGGTATCCTTACAGTAATTTATCATCCCTTCGTTTGGCTCTTTGCTCACGTCCGCCTTTTCCCCGCACGGGAGATTCGCTCCTACGTTGCACGCGTACACATTCCCGTCCATGCACCTCCAGTACGTACTCCTCATAAATACGTCTATCGGGGCCGACTCTGGTGCGCCGAACTCTTCCTTCAACTGCTCAGCAATGTAATCAGGCACTTTATCCCCGGTGTATCTCTCCCCGGGCATATCTGCAGTTCCCACGGCCTTACAGTATTTAAACGGGTTAGTAAAAGTGGCATTGGTCTCATCTCCATTATTCTGAGGGCTATCTCCGCCGCACGAAAGCAAAGTTATAGCGAATATCGTTGATAATATGTATAAAAAAGTATCCGTTTTCATTTTAATCTCCTTCTCTTAATATGTTCTGCCGGACAAATAAGCATTCTCATATAATTTACCTCATATATTGTTATTGGAGAAAAGAAATTCAACCTATGGTTAAAGTTCCTGAATAAATCTTTAGTAGATTTATGCAGTGCTTCAAGTATATTTCACTCTCAAAGCTATTTATTAGCGTATTGCCGCCATGAAAAGATTACCCCTTAGCTGGTGCAGTAAAGAAATTAAATCCCCTATATTCCACTCGGTGGACCTGCCGCTTTCGGGCTTGTCTTGGATATCTACTGCCGAAATACCGCTTCACTACTCGATGGATAATTTATACTGCGATCTGGTCTCTGATTTCCCGGGCTTTGTAATCCGCGGTGTTAGCGCCGGATCCGCCGGGTATTTAAAGGACAAGGGGGCAGACGTAGTCAGGACCGGGGCGGAAGCTGTGGTGGATTTAAATAATCCGGAAGGTCTCAAACGCTCGGTATTAGAGCTTGCCAGGAGGGGAGGGCGGAACGGACGCGTTCACGAGATTCCTTACTCGGAGTTTTACGTTAATAAAGTTTCCAGCTTTGCTCTTGATAGCACACACGCACAAGAGCCGAAACTATCCTATCTTTTCCGTACAGGTTTTGACCAGAGTACCAGATGCTTTGTTCTGGCAACGGAGCAAGACCATTGGCTGGGCGCTATTACAATATCCCATCAAGATGAGTCTTGTGCGCACACAGAGACGATATTGAGAAGAAAAAACGCCCCTGCGGGTGTTATGGAAGCTCTTTTTGTCTCGGTGATGAGTACGCTGAAGGACCAGGGTTATACACACCTGAGCCTGGGAGAGGTGCCGTTTATTTCTAGCGGTACAAGTGATACGGTTCCCGAGCTGTCCGGAACTTATGCTAATGAGCTAATCTTTAGATCCAAACGCTTAATGATGCGCTCTTTTAATTACAAGGGACTCTACGGTTTCAAGAATAAGTTCGGCCCCGAGTGGAAGCCCGTCTATCTGGCTGCAAAGCCCGGCATTTCCTGGCGGCTGCTTATGGACCTCTACATTCAATCCCGTTTTATCGATCTCTCGCTTTTCAAACTAATTGATAACCTGAAAAAGCTATCTCCCAACCTGCTCAAGACCGGCTAAATAATAATTCCGCCGTTTTTCCTAGTCATACAAAAACGCTCCAGCAGTCTTGTCATTTCCTAAATGTTTTAATCGGGAATCCATATCTTTTTTCCGCCTGCCGCGCCGAAGTCTTTGACGTAGGCGGGTCATTGCGAGCTGAGCGAAGCAATCCCCATCAATCTCGGCACCAAAGTAACCCTCTCACCCTGAGCCTGTCGAATGGTGAATAGTTTCCGACATACATAAATAACGTTAAAAAAATTGCGCAATGAAGGCGTTAAAAACTTCACACGGGGTGTGGGCGGAATTGTGATGTTTAGCCTGAATAAGCTATTTTTAGTTATTTTCGTCCAGTCGGTGATTTTTCCTTCTTTTCATCTAGGAAAAGAAGAAATTATTAGTATTAGTCTTTCTCTGTAACGTGCTTGCCGCGGCACTTGCCAGGGCGTAGTCTCTGACGAAGCCTCGTAACTTTAGCGAAGGGTGGTCATCCCGGACACCCGTCTCGGCGTAATTGAAAGCGAAGCCGTACCTATCCAGGATTTATTCATTCTGTTGTCATTCTGAGCGAAGCGAAGAATCTTGCCTTCTCTAGTCATCCCGGACCCCGATCCGGGATCTCATCTTTTGCCTTTTCTTTTTATCCCTTTCCGCCGGATGGAGATAAAGCCCTACTTTGACACCCACCCCATTAAAACCTACACTACTGAGCTATGGCAAAGCCTGTTCTTTACCTGATCGACGGAAGCTCCTATATCTTCCGCGCCTACTACGCGCTCAGACACCTGAGCAACTCAAAAGGCTTCCCAACTAACGCCGTTTACGGCTTTACTGCAATGCTGTTTAAGTTCCTGAAAGACTACAATCCCGAGTACCTGGGCATGGTATTCGATTCCAAGGGCGACGTCTTCAGGAAAGATATATACCCCGAGTACAAGGCCAACAGGACAGAGCCGCCCGAGGATCTCGTACCCCAGTTCGAAAAAATCTTTGAGACGGTAGACGCTTTCAATATCGCCCGCGTACAGCTCGAGGGTTTTGAGGCTGACGACCTCATGGGCACAATCGCCAATGAAGTATCGAAGGACAACGTGGACGTTGTGTTGGTCACGGGAGACAAGGACTTCACGCAGCTCGTAACGGAAAAAGTCACGCTTCTCGATACGATGAAGAACAAAGAGACGGGGATATCCGAGGTAGTTGAAAAGTACGGTGTTACACCCGAAAGGGTGACAGACGTTTTCGCTCTTATGGGCGACTCGGTTGACAACATCCCCGGTGTAAAGGGAATAGGCGAGAAAACTGCCGTCAGTCTTATAAGCGAATTCGGATCGCTTGATGAGCTGCTCAAGCACCTTGATAAAATAACCGACCGGCAGAAGAGCTTAATAGAAGAGCATCTAGATATGGCTCTTCTCAGTAAAGAGCTTGTTACTATAAAGACAGACGTCGAGATTGAAACTGGCCTGGACAGCTTCAAGTACAGCGGTGTTGACGATAAGAAACTGAGGAAATTATTCTTGGAACTCGAGTTCAGGAACCTGCTGCGGGAGCTCGGCGACACTGATGAAGCTGAGCCTGAAAGTACCGGGGCAGACACCGTTCCCTACGACAATTACCGGCTTGTTTTAACCAAGTCGGATCTTAAAAATGTTATATCGAGGATCAAAAAGGAGGGTGTCCTCTCAATTGACCTCGAAACCACCTCACCCGAGCCCATGTTGGCCCATATTGTGGGGTTTGTGCTCTCGCCTGCTCCGCATGAGGCCTATTACGTCCCGGTTGCGCACCGTGCTCTCAATGACGCAGCGACAAAGCAGCTCGATCTCCCTTATGTGATAAGCGCTCTAAAGCCCGTAATAGAGGATGAGAAAATAAAGAAAATTGGGCAGAACCTTAAATACGAGCTCGTAGTGCTCGAGCGAAA
>QIHJ01000161.1 GCA_003229065.1 Candidatus Dadabacteria bacterium | reverse complement strand
GTCTTGCAAGGGCGGCGATTGAATCCGCACACGAACTTGTGAAAGCCTCTTCGTTCGTAAAGACCGAGCCCCTGGGGCTTAAGGACCAGCCCGAATTCACAAATGGGGCGTTTTTGATCAAAACGGAATTGGATCCGGGCGAGCTCAAGTCGTGGCTTAAAAATCTTGAGAACAAATTGGGAAGAGTAACGATTGAGAATAATAACGGTCCCAGAACAATTGATCTGGATATAGTGGTCTGGAATGAAGAAATAGTGGACGACGAAGTAAACGAGCGCGAGTATCTAAGAAAGTCCATACACGAGCTAATTCCGGATTTGGAGATCGGTCCCCTCAGAGAGTAGAAAACATTTGAGGGCTTAATATTTATACACTGGCGTATCTTTTATATATCCATTACTATCTAAACATAACTACAGTACAAAATTTTTTATTATCAAATGCGGGAGGCCAATAATGAATACAATACAAATGAACACAAAATATTTGTCGGCTGCATTAGGCATATTCATACTATTTTTTGTTACATACGCTCTGTCCCGGGCAGAGGGAGAGCACATTGTAAGAGGGAATATCGTTTGCATTGAGATAGACGGTGAGGGGAATGCGAACGTCTCAGAGGAATTTACCCGGTGCAGCGGTTTGGTTTATATGCTAGGAGTTGACGGGAAGATTTACTCTCTGCACGGCTCAGAAGACGAAATGAAAAAAATAAACGCAAGCTCTAAAACGAGAATGGGCTACCGCCTTCCTCTCCGCTTAAAGGGTACAGAGGCAGGACACCAGAGAGCATGGCGTCTTTATACCCCTTCTCTTGAACCTCAGGGAGAAGGAGCCTCTAAAATGGTAACGGTAACCGGCACCGTATTGTGTATTTTTCCGAAATTCGGGGACGGCAATATAAACCCCATGGTTGCCACAGCGCCCTGTAATGAATATGAAGACCATGCGCATGTGATCTATACAAGCGAAGGACAGACTTACGCTATCCACGGTCCGCATGAAAAAATTACAGCTATTGAAAACACAGCCAATAGAAAGAACGTAACTCTTAGCGGATATGTACAGGGCAACAACGGCGGTTGGATACTCTACGTTAATTAGCGTCTAATTCGGCTTTGGGGATTTAAAGTAAACGCAGTAGTGAAGGAAGTGCCCGTCAAATAGATTCTGCTCAAGCTCATATTGCCTTCCTATTGATTCGATCTGACACAAATCAAAATTCTTCGGAAGCCTCATAACAACCGATTCCGAGACAGTGAACGCCAGATTAAAAAGTATTGACCCGTCAGGCTCAAAATCAGAATAATTAAAATTACCCCGCTCATTATAATCAGTCCCGCCCCAGGCGTCTTCCTTCCTATTTCCATAGCTGCCGGTTGAAGAGCAAGCGAAAATAATCCCTCCTCGTCGAGCTCCATTCTTTTTTCCGTATCGCTCAAGCGGTCCCAGTAGTGCTGTAAATGAGGGCCGAGCGGGCATACGTCGTTCGGAGGATCTTTCATTCTCTGCTCATAAACCAGCCGGATATTACACCCTCGGCCTTCTTCCCGTATGGGGTAAAGCCTTTTAAATTGTTGCCCCTCTCATAACTGTTCATATCGGTGAAATATTTCCATATGAAGACACCGGCAAGGTAAGGTTTGTCTTTAAATGCAAGCGATGTCGCCTCAAACGCGAGCGCCTGCTCTTCCTGGCTCACCCTTGCTTTGTTATTCCACTCCCAGGGCTTAATCGCAGTACCCTCGACCGATTTATAACCGATCTCCGTGAAAATTACCTTTTTACCGTATCTGCCGGACAGCTCTTTAATCTCGGGCTCGTACTTTTTCCAGCCCGATACAAGCTCTTTAAGCGTCGGGTTACTTTTCTCGGAAAGAGGAAAGTATGCGTCAATCCCTATATAGTCGAGCGAGTCCCAGAACTCTATCTTCTCTGCGTTCATCCCCTCGGCTGCATACGTTAATTTGCCCGAATAATTCTCCCTTACTTTAAAGATAAGCTCTTTCCACTCAGACTTGTACTTACTTACTCCCACAAGCTCCGTTCCGATAACGAAGATCTCTACACCTGTTTTTTCGGCAAGCTCCGCCTCTGAAATAATGAATTTCCCATAGCTCGAAAACCACTCTTTCCTCTCCAGAGGATCTTCGAAATCAATCTTGTTTCTCCAGTTATCGGAATCAAGGTTATGCCCCCCGACCCATATATGGGGCTTCAGCATGACCTTAAACCCCGCCCGGTGTAAATTCTCTATTTCGGACACCAAAAATTGTTTAGCCATAGTCGGGTCGTGGCCTATAATCACCTCTGTGTCCTTCCTGCCCCTCATGTACGCAAAAGTATTCAGCTGAACGGTATCGTACCCAACGCCGTTTAAATGCGAATGCATAGCTTTTGACGGCCATGAACCGTAGCCGTTCCCTATCTTGTGTATATGAGCAAGCACTGCGCCCTTGTACTCTAGGTTATACGGCCCCTTGCTTCCGGACTGACTAATTTCAGATGCCGAGATGAAAGGAACCGCGGCTAAGAGAGCCAAAATGGATATTGTTAGCTTGAGTTGATGCCTACCCAGAAGCTCGGACATGATTTATAAAATACCCCATACTCGAAGTATTAAGTAGGAATATATCTTTCCGACCTGGTTCAAGCACCGTGTTTTCGGTCAAGATACAACCACGAAATAACCGGGGCGAAGAAAGTGAATACCGCCGAGGCTCACTTTACTACAAAATAAATATAGCAGATAAATACTCCTTAAGGTCGGAAGCGCTTGCCGGCTGGTTGCGGAACCCTATGTACCCGTCCGGGCGTATCAGATAAAGACTCGCCTTTGCCGCGCCGAAGTCTCGGTGCATTTCAAGGTTCTTGTCCACCCAGGTGGAGAGAACTTCGGGAAGTGAGGACATTAGCTCAGCGGAACCTAATATCAAATGCAGCTCTATCAAATCACTATAATCGTTTGTGACAAGCTCATATATAGCGGCTATCTCCTTCAGCTCCATATCCTCTGGTTCTGTTCCTGTGAATATGAGAAGCTCGTGCTCTGCTCCTCTAAACAGCTTATACAGGTCTATGGTATCGGCGGAGCTGTCCGGACTCTGAAGTAAGTAATCCTTCACCCTCTCGCCCGCTCTGAGGTCATGAGGGTGGGGCGTATATCCAGGCGCTTCTTTAGATTCAAACCACCTTTCCTCGACTATGGGGCTGTCCTTGTAGTGTATCTCTATCTGTGAAAGCGTGGTGATGATTTTTTCCTGAACAGCGTTCATCCTTGATAATATGCCGATGGCTTTATTTCTTATCGCGCTCAGAACAGGGTTGTGAATCGTAGCCATCTTGGTAGCGGTGTCTGTAAGATCCACGACTCCCCTTCCTACTTTATGTCTTTCCGTGTTGTAACTATCCAGAATTGTTTCAGGTGAATTGCCTTTCAATACGAGCGCCAGTTTCCAGGCAAGGTTATAGGCGTCCTGAATACCCGTATTCATCCCTTGTCCCCCGAGCGGGCTGTGTATGTGCGCGGAGTCCCCTGCTAGA
>QIHJ01000066.1 GCA_003229065.1 Candidatus Dadabacteria bacterium | reverse complement strand
CTTTAATAGGATCACGGAACGAGGATATGAAATTAATAGGGCTATCGAAATCACTTACGTCCCTTGAGACCTGAAATTTTTCGGCGAGTATTACGTTCTTAATCTTGAGGCTGACCTTTTTCTTCTCTTCGGTTAGCCTTTCAAATTCAACGGGTCTCGAGGTGCCGACTGTTACAATTCCCATGCCCTGATTGACTTCAAAACCTATATTTTCGAGGGAATTGACTATATTGGGAGAGCTTGCGGGCGTTACTTGTGCAAGCTCCAGTGAAGCCCCGGCCCCGTAGTCCGGGGCATTAATATACGTACCGGCATTAGTAGAATCTCGGCTAGCTTTAATGTTTTGAGATTGGCTGCCTGCCGCCTGAGAAATAGGTATAGATATGCAGAATACAAGCAATATACTCAATATGTATATAAATCTCATCTCACCATCCTCCTTATCTTAATCATCCACAAAATAACATATCCCTTTTCTAACTGTCAGTTCTGAAACGCGAGGACCGATTTCTTAACCTCGATCTTTACCTCGCCGTAAACGTTTTCAAGCTTGGTTTTTTCCTGAACTAAAATCCCGCGATCCCTCACTTCCAGGATTTCTCCGTCTTTGTTGCCGATCTTATCTCCTACACCTAAAAAATAGGTGTTTGTCTCAGGATCAACTATCATGGCTTTGGGTTTGTCACCAATCCATATAATGCCCGCGAGTCTGAAACTGCTCAGCGGGTAGCGCCTTATAGGCGGCTTCACAATCGGAAGCGGGCCCGAAGGTCTGTCGACAAGCTTAATGAAGGGCTTGAACGGATCGCGCATTCCCGTTGAATCGTAACGAGACTTTTCAGCGTTTCTGAGTGAATCTCCTCTTGGGAGCCCGTCTTTTACGCTTTTGTTTGCCGTACCCTGAGTCTCTGTGTGAGTTTTATCTATCTGAGTACCGTTGCCAGGCTCGGCCTCGCTATTATTCTCCGCTTGCTTGCTGTTTTCAGTCCGAGTATCGTCTGCACCTTCATTAATACCCCTGTCTTCGTTACTTTTATTTACATCTATACGACCCTCAGCCTCTTGAATAGCCTTAAAGCCGTCGCCCAAGGTATTTTCGCCTTCGGGCTTCACAGCTTCCTCCGAGAGAGCCAAAGAGATGGGGCTCAGCAATAAAATCGTTATCAATAAAAATGCAGCGTATATATTCATAGCTTTATTCGTAACTTTCATAGCTCTTAACATTTATTTCTTCTTTTTCGCATTCTTACCGGTCTGCGGGGGAGCCGGAGGCAATAACCTGAATGTCACCACGCTAAAATTCGCATCGAGAATACGGCTCCTTCCATCACCGCGCTCAAGGTTCAAGTTCCTAACATTCACGATTCTGGGCAGTCTTGATATACGGTCAAAGAAATCGGCCAGGTTATAATAAGTGCCCACTACCTGCATCTCAATCGGTATTTCCGCATATATCTCTTTTGTAACCTGGGGCTTGGGAGCGAATATAATTGAATCCAGGTTTGAAGCCGATATATCGGCATAAACACTGTCAATTAACGCGGGTATCTCTTTTTCCTTGGGAAGCTTGCTTGCAACGAGCTCAAATTCCTTTTTGAGACGTTTATTTTCAGCTTCGAACTTGGGAAGCTCTCTGGCAATAGCCTCGTACTCCGATACCTGTTTCCCTACCTGAGTAAGTCTCACACCGGCCCTCTCAATATCATCTGACTTAGGCGAGTAGTAAAAATACCAATACCCCAATGATATTACTGCGACCAAGAATACTAAAACTCCTATCTTAACCTGATTGGTCTGTTCATTAATAGTGGAAACTATATTTTGCAGTGCAGATATCATTATTTTTTAACCTTATCATTACCGCTCTTCTTGGCTTCAGCCCCGGGGTTTTTTACTTGGTTAGGTTTATTCTGCGCATTCGCTTTCTGATCGGCCTGCTTTTGCCCGCGCTTCCCTATATAATCGAGCCTCGAAGTGATTACAAAGCTCCTTAAGCTCTGGTTGCGTAAAGAGGTCTTCTTAATCACTCCAAGCTCAACACCACTAAAGTAAGGGGATTTCTGAAGCGCTTCCATAAAATCTGCAACCGTGAATTCATTATCGGCTATACCACTTAGTTTTGCGTTTAACCCCTTTTCCGTAAATTCGTCTATCCATGCCATCTTGGGAATACCTTTACCAAGGGCGTCCATAACATAAAGAGGCCCCGTGCGGTTATTCTCCAGTACCTTAATAATTTGTATTCTGCGGTTAAGCTCGGCATTTCTGGCCTTAAAATCATCGACCTTCTTTTTAACCACCTCAAGCTCCTTTATGCGTTTTTCCGCTTTGGCAATTCTCGAGTTAATACTATTTAGCTTTTTGTCCTGGAGAATATGAAGAGCTGAGATAACACTAAAGAGTGCGACGAGAACAAAGAAGCCTATTAAAACCTGGGCATATCCGCCGAAATCTCTCTTTGTATCGTCTCCTATGAGGTTTACTTTTATCATTGCTTATCACCCGGTTTTCTCAACGCAAGTCCCATTACTACGTTCATCTTCGGAGCCAGATCCTCCAGATAATCGGGGTCGAAATCACCCGTATCGTAGCTGATAGTCCTGAAAGGATTCATCATCTCAACACCGGACTCTGTCATATCCGTGAGCATTTCTTTAAGTCCCGGGACCTTTGACGAACCTCCGCCCAGCATGATAGTCTCAATCTTCCCCTTCCACAGGGTCGAGGAAAAGAATTCAAGCGTCCTCTTTATCTCACCGCAGATCAAATCTATAAAATCATGCGAGATACGCTCTACCTGGGGATTTTGTTCACCCGATATTAGCGCAAATTTCATGCTCTCGGCTTCTTCATAGCCACAATCGAGCTCCTGAATAATCCAATCAGTAAACTGATTGCCGCCGACAGTGATGTCCCTCGTAAAAATCGAGAGCCCGTCTTTTAGTATATTGATGTTAGTTACGGAGGCACCGATATTCACCAACGCTAAGACACCTTCGGATTCCGAGTAATTTATTTCATACATATTTTCCAGAGCAAATACATCGACGTCTACTATTACGGGGTTGAGCCCGACTTCGTTGACAATAGAGATGTAAGAGTTCGTAACGTCCTTCTTTGCCGCCACAATGAGAACATCGATATTGCCGTCCGGAGTTTCCCCCGGAATTACCTGATAGTCATAGCTCACGTCCTGGATACTTTGGGGTATGTACTGCTCAAGCTCCCACGGTATGGATTCTTTGAGCTCATTGTGCGACATGTTGGGCATACTCACCTTCTTTATAATTACCGAATGGCCTGATATGGAGATAGCTACGTTTTTAGTTTTAATACGCAGATCATCCATAAGAACGGACAAGGTATCTGCAACCGCATCGGGCTTTGAGATAACTTTGTTTACAATAGACTGGTGCGGCAAGACGGCCTCTCCAACATTCTTTAGCTGATGGCCTTTTTTAGTATTCTTAAGCTCTAAAACCTTGATAGTGTTAGAGCCTATGTCCAGTCCGACAACTCCTTTTCTACCTAAAAACAAGTCATCCTCCGTAGTTACACTACTAAT
>QIHJ01000085.1 GCA_003229065.1 Candidatus Dadabacteria bacterium | reverse complement strand
ACTCATCGAGTGTCTCATTTACAAATATCACCATAAGAACGCTCAAGCAAACAATTGCCATCGTAATGACCACAGAGCTCGTCCTCTTTATACCAAACTCGTCTTGAAAGAAGGAGATCGTAGGCTGAAGTATGGCAACAGAAGAAGTAAGCCCCGCAAAGAACAGAAGAAAGAACCACAGGAACCCGAAGAACTGTCCCGCGGGCATGCTGGCGAATATTGCGGGAAGGCTGACAAAACCCAGGTGAAATGCCCCTGATTGGGCAATGGAGACTGCGCCCGCTACGCCGAAGAACGCAACAGCGGCAGGTATAGCAATAGAGCCGCCCAGAACTACCTCCATGGTTTCATTGAGGGTGGCCGATGTGAGCCCTGTGAGCGTAATATCCTGATCGGGCTTTACGTATGAGGCATAGGTGATCACAGCTCCGAATCCGAGGCTTAGCGTAAAAAATATCTGCCCTGCGGCCGCAATCCACACTCCCGGGCTCTTAAGCGCATTGAAATCCGGATTCCAGAGGAAATTGAGCCCCTCAAAAGCGCTGCCGTTAGAGGTCTTCAAAGTGATCACGCGTACGAGCAGCACAAGTGCCATTATAAATAGCGCGGGCAGTGCGAATTTGGCGAAAACCTCAATCCCCCTTGAGATACCTCTTAGCAGAATGTAGAAGTTAACACCAAGCGTCACTACGAAAGCCCCGTAAGCCATAAGTGAAGGAGACAATATATTTCCACCGTTAGAAGACCCGATATAGGCACCCAGGAAATTGCTGAAAGGCTCTATATAATCCTTGGCCGAATCAGCTCCCAGAGCCAGTTTGGGACTTGACCCCAATAGGAAATGAATAGAATAGCCAAGCGTCCAGGACTCTATATATATGTAATATATAGCTACTACAAGAGGTATCCAGAGTCCCAGCACCCCGAAATATTTTGCAGCCGGACTTTGCCAAAAAAGCTCAAACACCTTAGGCGTGGTACCATGTCCTCTTTGGCCGCCGTAGCGGCCCATGGCCCACTCACACCACATGAGCGGAATTCCTACGATAAGAAACGCAATAATATAAGGCACCATAAAAGCGCCGCCGCCGTTCTCAGCCGCCTGTACGGGGAATCTCAAAAAATTACCGAGCCCGATTGCGCTCCCGGCCATAGCAAGTATAAGACCTGTCCTTGACTGCCATAAGTCGCGCACGCCCTTTATTGAGTTTCCCATATGAGCTTCCCGAACCCGGAGTACCTTATTTTAAGCAATTAATATTTTTTAAGCAAGGCGGACGGCTCAACCGCCGAGGGGTGTATACTGCATCTAGGCGCCTTCGTTCGCAATAAGAACCCGCTTTAATAACGGGACTTGACAAACTGTTTTATGTACTTATCTTAATATACCCTTCAGTAATGCGTTCAGAGATAGGGTTCGAGTTTAATATCGAGTTGTGATAGTCATCCACTGTGTCTTTTGACACCAATTTATGTTTAGTTTCTAAGCATTTATCTCAAGCTTTAAATTAATAATCAAACAGTCAGGGAGAAACATCCACGCAGATGGCAAGAGCTAATAAAGAAACTAAGAAGAAACAAACCAGGAAGCCAAAGACTACCTGGAAAGACCAAATCAAAGAGCAGCTCCTTCGGATGAGAAAGGCGCTCCTTCAGGAAGTTTCGCAGTCCATGCGAGCCGAATCGGACCATCTTAAGCACGATATTGGCGACTTCTATGACCACGCCTCAAACGACAGAGACAGAGAGCTCGCTCTTATGCTCGCAGACAGAGAGAGGGAGAAGCTCACCCTAGTTGACGATGCGATCAAAAGAATCGATGCGGGCAGTTACGGCATATGCGAGTCATGCGATGAGGAAATCGATAAAGAAAGACTGAGCGTAATGCTATTCACAAAATTATGCTTGTCCTGTCAGGAAGATATGGAAAGGGGTTAAAGGGCTTACTTTTTTAAATCCTTAAGAGTGCTTGTAAAGGGTTTTTCGGCAATACCGGATTCAGTTATTATTGAACTAACGTTATCGCCGGGCGTAATATCAAACGCCGGATTAAACACAGCGACGTCAGGGGCGATCCTATGCCCCCGTATGTGTGTTACCTCTTTACGATCTCTCTCTTCTATGGGGATTGAAGCCCCGTCCGGGCATTCATAGTCAATCGTGGACACGGGAGCAGCAACATAAAAAGGTATGCCGTGAGATTTTGCAAGTACCGAGATCATGTATGTCCCGATCTTATTGGCTACGTCACCGTTTGACGCTACCCGGTCGGCACCGAGCACAACGGCGTCCACCATCCCCTTGCTCATAATGTGCCCCACCATGCTGTCCGTTATAAGGGATACGGGGATTCCGTCCCTATCGAGCTCCCAGGCGGTAAGTCTTGCGCCCTGAAGAAAGGGTCTTGTCTCAGTAGCTATAACTTTAATGTCCTTACCGACTTCACTAGCGGCCCTGATTACCCCAAGCGCCGTGCCGTAGCCCCCTGTGGCCAGGGCCCCCGCATTACAGTGGGTGAGTACGGTCATGCCGTCCTCTAAGAGATCGGAGCCCAGACGACCGAGTCTTTTGCAAGTCTCTATATCCTCTTCCAGCACTCTCTTGGCTTCCAGAACCAGGTCTTGCTTAATACCCTCTACATCTTTAGCGCTGTTATCAAGTACCCTCTGCATTCTGTCGGCCGCCCAGAAGAGATTGACCGCCGTAGGTCTCGTGCCCTTTAGAGCCTCCGAAATACTCTTAACCTGAGAGAAGAACTCATCCCTCCCTCCACTATCCGTTTTAAGAGCCCCGATCGCTATGCCCATTGCTGCGGCAACGCCTATCGCGGGAGCGCCCCTGATGACCATCTTCCTTATAGCCTCTGCAACTTCTTCATATGTACCGCACTCGATATAGGTCTCTTCCCCCGGAAGCTTCCTCTGGTCAATCATAACAACCTTATCATCTTTCCATTCTATTGTTTTAAAGGACGACATAATACTCACCTTGTGAAAATGTATTATTACAGGGCTTAGAGTTTACTCACAGTGCCACTTATAGCAATAAATATCGAGCCGTTCAGTCTTTGCAGAGCTCAAAAGAGACCCAGTCCCCTTCAGTGCGCTCCTTAAATATCTTGAAACCGACAGTACCGAGCCCCTCTGACGCTTCCTTACCGCGGGAGACGGGTATACCCGAGACTACGAGGCTCCCGCCCGGGGCAAGTTTTTCGCTAAAGGCTTCCTTCATTGAGAGTATAGGCTCCACATAGACGTTTGCGACAATTAAGTCAAAGCTTCCGCTTGCGCTGTCAATTAGCCCGGTAAAGAACTTTATCTTGTCCCCAACCGAATTATTCTGAGAATTTTTGTGAGACTCCTTTATGGCCACAGGGTCCATATCAAAACCGGTAATATCGGGCACTCCGAGAAGCGCCGCGCATATGGACAGGATGCCGCTTCCGCACCCTACGTCGAGCATTCTCCCGACAGACCCCCTTTCTATGATCTCTTCGATACCGGCCAGGCACAATCTGGTACTCTCGTGGTGCCCCGTGCCGAAAGCGAGCGAGGGGTTAATCTCTATCACTATTTCATTCCG
>QIHJ01000082.1 GCA_003229065.1 Candidatus Dadabacteria bacterium | reverse complement strand
GCCCGCCGTTTAGCTCGTCCACTATGTTAAAGCCGTACTTAGAGCCGAAGTATATAAAGAGGAGCACCATATACTCAACCGTCGTGTTTGTAACAGGCACAAAAAATGTAGTCCCGGGTTTATTGCAGTTCCAGGCGTTAAAATCAAATAGTCCCGGCTCGCCCTTTGGAAGCTCGGCCCTCCCGTCCTCTAGTTTTAATAAACTAGTTCTGAACAGCTCAAGCACTCTGTCCAGAACTTCTTGTTCTGATTTACCTGAGAAGATCGATGTTTCTCCCGTCTGTGGCATAAGATCATGGAGCTTTACCATGTACACCCCGTCGTCGTTCGTATAAAAGAGCTCTGTCGAGTGAGAGTTGCACGAGCACGGCCAGCTCCTTCCCGTCCACTGGAATAGCCACGAGATACCCGTCCTCGGTAAATCACCCAGCGAGAGCCCGGTCATCCCGGTGCCGGCCCAGATCAGATATGCCTCCTCAAGCTCTGTAAGGGGTACGGGTTTGTGCGCGGACTTGTGCTTGAGCGTGCCCTCTGTGATCTCCATACCGAGCCCGAAACGCCTCGAGCGTCTCGTGAATATGGCGTCCATGAAGCTGAAATTTAATGCCTGACTAAGACCTTCCGGGATTTTCATACTCTCCTCCGGCAGACGGTATTTGCGAAATACAGGCACCTTTGCCTGAGCATTTATAAAGAATTACACAAACGGAGCGATATTGGAAGTTTATAAACTTGGATTGATATTACAGTTGATCGATAAAGGTGCGCCTAAGTCAGGCTCACCGGCAGTCGATGCACACGCCGCTCAGTAAAACGGAGTAGCCTTCGACCTTATAGTCGCCGAGTGTTTTTTCCGATACGTCGAGGTTAGTAAAAGATTCGTCGTAGACGTCCTCTACCTTCTTACACTGGGTGCAGACTATATGATGGTGGGGGTCCAGGTTAGCGTCATAACGTGCCGCGTTGTAGAGGACATTAACTACAGAGATGAGCCCTAGCTTCTCGAATGTCTCAAGAGTCCTGTAAACGGTAGTGAGCGATATATTGGGGTAGTAATCCCTTATCTTGTTGTATATAATCTCGGTGCTCGGATGCTGGTCGGTGCTGGCAAGCTCTTTGTAAATGGCAACCCTCTGCGGAGTCACCTTAATCCCAAGCTCTTTACTTCTGCTTATGAATTCGCTTACCCTCTGCTCGATAAACCCGGCGCTGTTTTCAATCATATTATCTTCTATGCCTTAAGCTTTATATGGTTAATTCTACACAATAGAGCAGAAAATATCCAGACAGTTATTTTTTCTATATCCTCGGCGTCTGAAATTTCCCTTGTGGTGAGTGTCGAAAATCTGTAAATTTATGCAAGTGAGCTGTATAGAAGAGATAAAGAAGCAAAAGGTCATAGCAGTAATAAGGTCTGAGAACGGAGACGAGGCGCTTGAGTTCGCCGAGGGTTGTATTGAGGGAGGTCTCAGGCTTATAGAGGTCACCTTTTCATTCCCGGAGGCGGAGAGGGTGATTTCCGAGCTCAGCGGCTTATCCGGAATTACAGTAGGCGCGGGTACAGTGCTC
Source organism: Candidatus Dadabacteria bacterium (assembly GCA_003229065.1). Classification (GTDB taxonomy): domain Bacteria; phylum Desulfobacterota_D; class UBA1144; order Nemesobacterales; family UBA2774; genus UBA2774. The sequence goes on along the minus strand of QIHJ01000082.1, from coordinate 2,013 downwards.
GATGTGTCTATGGCCGAAAAAGCGCTTCTTGCGGGAGCGAGGTTTTTGGTATCGCCCCATACCGATAAAGAGCTCATTACCTATGCGAAGCAAAAAAGCGTTCCAACGATACAGGGGGCGCTCACGTCTTCAGAAATAGTAAACGCATGGAAATCGGGGGTAGATATGGTAAAGGTCTTCCCGGTTAAGTCCGTTGGCGGGGCCTCTTATATAAAGGCTATTAAAGAGCCGCTGCCGTTTGTCGATATTATGACAACGGGCGGCGTGAATTTTGATAATTTCATCGATTTCTTAAAAGCAGGCGCCGCCGCCGTAGGTCTTGCAAGCGCACTATTGGGAGAAGAAGGAATAATAGACAGGAGAGTAGTATCTGAGAACGCAAAGAGGGTCTTGGATAAACTTTATAAAGATATGTAATATTATAGAGTTGCTAGTTATAAACTTTTAGCATCGGCAATACTGTAACGAAAAAATGGCAAGTAATAATATAAATATTCTTTTCGTAGCGTCTGAAATGGAGCCTTTCGTAAGGGTAGGGGGGCTTTCGGATGTTATAGGTACTCTGCCCATAAGACTGGCATCGCTAGGCGCGGACGTTCGGGTGGTTATACCGTATTACCGGCAGGTTAAAGAGAACCTGAAAGAGCTTAATCTGAATCTGAAAACCCTGGCCAAAAAACCTGTATTCTGCCTGGACTGGCTCCCTTTTGAGTGTGAAATTAAAGAGATTAAATATAAAAACGTAATGGTCTATTTCATATGCAAGGACGACCTGTACGACAGGCGTGACGTGTATACGGATCAAAAGGGAGAGTTTCAGGATAACGATATACGTTCGGGGTTTTTATCACTCGGGGCGCTCGAAATCGCCAAGACCGTTAAGTTCAAGCCCGACATCATCCATTGCCACGACTGGCAGACCGCGCTTGTGCCCATATGCCTCCGCTGGAGAAAACACCTTAAGGACGATGAGTATTTTAAAGACTCCAAGGTGGTCTTCACAATACATAATATCTCCTATCAGGGAGAGTTCGCAAAAGATATACTGGATAAATTCGGCCTGCCGGCTTACCTGTTTACCTCACAAGGGTTAGAGCTGTTCGGCAAGGTGAACCTCTTAAAAGGCGCAGTTCTTTACTCAGACATGGTCACGACCGTGAGCCCTTCCTATGCGGAAGAGATAAAGAAAAGAGAGTTCGGATACGGACTCGATGCCGTGCTCAAGTGGATATCACGAAAGTCTAATAACTTATCCGGCATACTAAACGGCATAGATTACGACAGATGGGACCCGGATACGGACGAGGCGATATATGAAAATTTCAATCCCCGGACGACTGCAAAGATAACTGTAAACAAGATTATGCTGAGAAAAGAAATAGGCCTCGACCACGCGGACGATAAACCGCTTCTGAGCGTTGTATCGAAGCTTACTGAGCAGAAAGGGCTCGACCTCCTCGTCGAATGCCTGCCTCAAATATTTGACCTGGGGTACCAGGTGGCAGTACTGGGCTCAGGCGACAGGAAGTACGAACACATGCTTCGGAAAGCTAAGAATAGGTACAAGAAAGACCTGTCTGTGACAATCGGTCTTGACGATAAACTTGAGAGAAAGATATACGCGGGCTCGGATATGCTCATAATGCCCTCGAGGTTCGAGCCCTGTGGTCTCGGACAAATAATCGCTCTTCGTTACGGCACCATACCGGTCGTGAGAGGGACCGGCGGGCTCCTTGACACCGTTAGAGACTACTCGAAAGACAGCTCGAAGGGTAACGGCTTCATTTTCGACGAGTTTTCAAAGCTTAGCCTCCTGGACGCGCTCATACGGGCGATCTCGGTCTATGAGAATAAGGGTAAATGGGAGAGGCTCGTCAAAAGGGCTATGAAAGAAGACTACTCCTGGCGCATGTCGGGAAAGAGGTATCTGGAGATGTACAAGACCCTCCTGAGTATAAGTAATTAGAAAACTTTACTCTATTATTCCTGACTCTTATCTTGATAGGGGCCTGG
>QIHJ01000274.1 GCA_003229065.1 Candidatus Dadabacteria bacterium | reverse complement strand
AATACCCCTCTTCCGATTTCATGTTTAAGCGGGTCGTATCCGAACAGTCCCAGGTGCGCGGCGCCGCTCCCGGGCGTTATGCCTACGGCAACGGGAGTGTGGTGTCCCGTAGAGCCTTCCCTGGCTAGTTTGTCCATATTAGGGGTTCGTGCTGCCTCAAGCTCCGTTAGTCCTCCTTTCGGTAACCCCCCTACCCCGTCCAGTACGCAGAGTACAATTTTTGTGCCGTTTGGCTGTAGTATCTTCTTAATTACTTCCTGCATGATTTCCCCTCGTATCTATATTGCAAACATTCTCCACGTACTTTTCCCGTGATTCAAGTCAGAAGTAGAATCTCATAAATTATTCACCGAGCTCAACCTCCATACCGTCGTAAGCGGGCACTATACCATCGGGAAGCTCACCGAGAAGCTTATCATAATCGAGCTCATGGCCCATGTGCGTAAATACCGCAAGTCCGGGTTTTAATTTAGTGACAGTATGGACGGCCTCTTCTACGTTAAGGTGAGCTTCGTGAGGCCTGTAGCGGAGCGCGCTTATGATCAGAAGCTCAAGCCCCCGGAGCTTGTCTATCGAATCTTCGGGTATTCCGCTGCAGTCTGTAAGATATGCCATATTGCCGATCCTATAACCATAAATCATCCAGTCGGCATGGTATATTTCCACCGGCATTACAGTCACGCCTCCGATGTTGAATTCTCCGTTTATAACATTTATCTCAAGATTGGGCTTCCCACCTGCAGACCTGACTCCATCGAATATATATTTGAAATTACTTTCTATGTTTGTAAGGGTTTGAGAGTTCCCGTAGCAGGGAATAACCATCCTGTTCATAAAATTATAGGTCCTCAGCTCGTCTATCCCGTGAGTATGGTCCGCGTGAGAATGGGTATAAAGCACCGCGTCTAGCTTCGTAATACCATGCCTTAAGGCCTGGAACCTAAGATCAGTTGACGTGTCTATTAATATATTTTTACCCCGGGTTTCTACATACAACGAGCAGCGGGTCCTTTTGTTTTTAGAGTTTTCAGACGTACAAATCGGGCATGTACAGCCTATTATAGGCACCCCTGTGGACGTAGCGCAGCCAAGAATAATTACCTTCATCAGAAGAAATTTAGCATTTTCTCGGGTTTATTTCAAAAAATAGACCCTGCAAAACTTCCGGAGGCACGGTAAAATGTTAAAGTAAATTATAAAAAACAGTTTACAAACGACCACAAACCTAATATAATTATTTCTTAAGATGATGAGGATGACTGCTACTATACCGGTAATAACTTTATTTTTTCTACTATTAACCCCATTTGCCCCCTCTCATGCCGAAGACAGGGGTGAAAAACTCTACACAGAGACATTTACGCTCTATAAGTCTCTGGCAGTAGACCGCTATAAAGTTCAGGATAAAGAGATATGGCAAACAATATCAAGGGCTTTCTACAGCATATACAAGAACCACCCTTCCAGCTCAAAAGCTCCCAACTCACTTTTTTTGTCGGGCAAAATGTATGAGGAGATGGGTGAAAGATTCGGCTCTCGGGACGATTTCGATACCTCGATCGAGTATTCGAGATTATTCGTGAGAATTTACGCTGACAACAGCCTTGCCGACGACGCCCAGCTGAGGGTAGCGCGTATTGTGGAAAGGCACAGCAAACGCGACGCTTACACTGAATACGAGAAGGTTGTTTCAGATTTTCCAAACGGCGATATGAATAAGATCGCCGGCCACAAGCTCCAGGACCTCTCTCCTTTTAAGCCCTCCAAAAAGACCGTATCTAAGCCCGTAAGTAAGTCGGGGCTTGTGAAGGTAAGCCGGATACGCCACTGGTCCACAGACAATTTTACAAGAGTGGTTATTCACGTAGACAAAGAAATGCCTTTTACCTCCAGGTTTCTGAAGGCCGACCCGAAAACCGGGAAACCTCCCAGGCTCTTTGTAGACATCAAGGGCACCAGGGTCGATAAGAACCTAGACGTCGAACCCATAAAGAACGGACTTTTAGAGGAAATTAAATTCGCCCGAAATACTCACAACCAGGTAAGGGTCGTACTCTATATCAAGAGTTTTGAGGACTATAAAGTATTCGCGCTCCGAGACCCCTTCAGGATTGTGATGGATATACACGGAAGCGAAACAGGCAAGGGGAATTACTATGCTAAAGAAAATGACCGTGGCAATTATAAATTTGAGAACGGCCTCCCCGAGGACAATGTATCATCTCTCTCAGAAGCGCTCGGGCTTAAGATCAGGACGGTGGTCATAGACGCCGGACACGGCGGACACGACCCGGGTGCCATCGGCAACACCGGACTCAAAGAAAAGGACGTAACGCTGAAAATAGCTAAAACCCTGAAAGCCAAACTGGAGAAGGACGGGAAGAAGTTCGGTATCACTAAAGTCCATCTTACCAGGAGCAGCGACAAGTTCATCCCCCTTGAGGAGAGGACGGGTATTGCGAAGAAACTCGGAGCCGATCTGTTCATCTCGATTCATTGTAACGCCGCGCGCAATAGAAACGCATACGGCACTGAAACGTATATTTTGAGCTTTACAAACGACCAGCGCTCTCTTGCGGTAGCCGCTCGTGAGAACGCAACCACCAGCATATCCAGGAGCGACATGGATAACGTTTTAAAGAAATATCTCCTGAGCGCAAAAATCAATGAGTCCGAAAGACTTGCAAGCTACGTTCAGAGCTCTTTAATCAACAACCTATCGGGCAAATATAAGCCCGTTAAGGATAAAGGCGTAAAAAAGGCGCCTTTTATAGTTCTCCTGGGTGCGGACATTCCCTCAATCCTAGTCGAGACCTCCTTTATAACCAACCCGACTGAAGAGAAAAGACTAAAATCAAACGACTACATTAACGAGCTGGCAGATGGCATCTTCACAGGCATAAAGCGCTACTCGACCGAAGTCCAGACCGCCTCTATTCAATAGTCCGGGAGCCGATTTTTAGCCTACCCTCTTTAAATGATTTCTATGCAGTCTACACCTCTACCGCATTATAATCTCATGCGTTACATGTTATTATTCATTCCATAAACTAAACCAGCGGGACTAATCGGCTTCACGTATTTTACTTGAGGAGCTAAATGAGCAAGAATCACGAAATCGCGCTAATATTCGAGCGCATCTCGAACATGCTGAGCGTGCTGGACGAAAACCCCTTTAGAATACGGGCATACAAGAAGGCCGCGCTTAACATTTCAGAGCTTAGCGAAGACGTAGAAGTAAGAGCCGAGTCGGATGACCTCACCGAAATTCCGGGCGTGGGGAAAGACCTGGCTGCGAAGGTAAAGGAATATATAGGCACAGGAAAAATCGCCGAGTACGACAAGCTTCAAAAACAGGTGCCCCTTGAGCTTATCGAATTACTCAGAATCCAGGGACTAGGCCCCAAGACCCTCTCTCTACTTTTTAAAGAGCTCAATGTACGCTCTCCCTCCGATCTCGAAAAAGCGCTCGACGGGGATGAGATTCTCGGCTTCCGCGGTCTCGGCAAAAAGAAGGTCGAGGACATCAAAAAAGGAATCGTAATATTTAAAGAGAGCAAAGAAAGGACTCCTCTAGGAATCGCGCTGCCCATTT
>QIHJ01000303.1 GCA_003229065.1 Candidatus Dadabacteria bacterium | reverse complement strand
GGAAGCGGCAGCTCACGTGAGCACGCCCCCTGGGCATTAAGAGAATATGGCTTTCAAGCCATAATCGCCCCTTCATTCGCCGACATTTTCTACAACAACTGCTTTAAGAACGCTATACTTCCGGTAATGCTCTCTGAAGACATCGTAAAAGAGCTATTCGCCAAAACGGATGAGAAAAAGGGTTATCAGCTCACGGTTGACCTTGACTCTCAGACTATTACCGGCGAGGACGGCTGGTCAGCCACTTTTGAAATCGACCAATTTAAAAAGAGGAGCCTGCTCGAAGGCCTCGACGATATTGCCCACTCACTACAGCACGAGAGTAAGATTGATGAGTTTGAGAAGCATCACACTGAGCATATGAAGTGGGCCACGCCTAAACAGGTGCAGTGAGACCGGACCAAAATTTAACTACATCCTTCGGAGAATAAAATTAAGCACAAGCGCAAGTATCACACTCAGAAGTATTGATGTGGCAAGCGGGAAGTGTATGGAGAAATTGTCCCGTTTGAAGACAAAATCCCCGGGGAGTTTTGCGATGAACGGGATTTTATTTGAGAACGTAAGCAGGAGCCCGAAAATTACAAGAAATACCCCGATAAATATTATTATCTTTCCTAGGTTTTGAAATTCCATAACAGTGGTGTCTGAACCTTACTTTCCAATTAAAATTATATAGTGCCTCCGGTCTAATTCATAGACGAATTTGGAACCTCATGTATTCTAAATACAAAGAAAACTCCAAAAAACACTGGTAATTTAGACAAATACGTTTTATGATTATAGTATAAATAAGAAATGGCACAAAAATTGACGTGAATTACAAAGGGTCATTATAAAAACGGACAATGAGCATTAACTTAAGCCAGACAATTTCTCAAAGACAGGTACTGCAGCAGCGTCTCGTACTGACTCAGGAGCTTCAGTTATTCCTGAAGATGATCCAGATGACTACTCTAGAATTAAAAGACTATCTGGAAGAGCAGCTTATCGAAAACCCCACCCTTGAAGAGTCCGAAGTGCAGGAAGAAAAGAGCGAGGACTCAGGGGCGGAAGAAGATTTCAGCTTTGAAACTTTTGAAGACGGCCGGATATTAAAAAACCGGGACGATAATATTCCCCACTACACGTCCCGCGAGTTCATTGACGACAGCGAGGAGGACACTACCTGGGAAAACAGGATCACCTCTGCCGACTCTCTTATCGATCATCTCAGGTGGCAGCTCAAGGTTTCTGATTTCACCAAGGAAGAAAAACAGGTTGCTGAAATCATCATCGGCAACACTAATGAAGACGGCTATTTGGAAGCGGACTTGGGCGAAATAGAGAGGATTGTGTTAGAAAACAAAGTTCCTCTCGAGGATGTAGAACCGTTTAATCAGGATGCAAGTAGTGGTGAAAAGATATACCAAGTTCTTCGTTTGATACAATCTTCATTTGACCCGACCGGTGTTTGTGCAAGAGACCTGAAAGAATGTCTCAGAGTACAGGCGCTAGATATGGGATATAAAGAAAGTGACCTTGTAATACAGCTCATCGACTGTTGTCTGGAGGAGCTTGAGAATAAAGAGATCGCGGACATTGCCCTTGAGCTCGGCTGCAAAGAAACCGAGGCCAAAGAGGTTATGACAGTTATTTCAACTCTTGAGCCCAGACCCGGAAGGCCGTTTTTTAAAAAGGATACGGAAAAATATATTGTCCCCGATTTCTTTGTGTATAAAGTCGGTAATGAGCTCCAGATACAGCTTAACCGTGATTTCCCCAAGGTCAGAATCAGCAGTTATTACAGAAACCTTATAAAAAAAGAAAAAACCCTGCCGCCCGAAGCGAAGCAATTTATCCGGGAGAAACTAGAGGCAGCAAAAAGGATTATCAAATGCCTCGACGAAAGAGAAGAGGCGGTAAAGAAAATAATCACCAAAATAGTCGAGGTTCAAAAAGACTTTTTCGAGCACGGAAGAAATTATATAAAGCCTCTCATACTTAAGGATGTGGCCCAAGCCGTAGGCGTGCACGAATCCACCGTGAGCAGGATAACGAGTAAAAGGTATATGGAAACCCCTCAGGGCGTAATCGCGCTTAAATCACTTTTCTCAAGAAAAATCGAGACTTTACACGGCAAGGAAATCTCTTTTGAGAAAGTAAAGTCCATCATAACAGACATAGTTTCGGGAGAAATGCCGGAAAGCCCGTATTCAGACGAGGACATATCCAAGATACTCGAGAGAAGAAGTATAAAGGTAGCCCGCCGGACTATTGCAAAATACAGAAAAGTCCTTAAAATACCTTCATCCTCAGCAAGAGCCAGCCAACACAGGAAATTGAAAAATGAAAGTAACGGTAACCACAAGACATATAAGCAATAAGAGAAAGTCCGAAGAGCTCAAAGCCTACGCGCTTGAAAAATCAAAGAGAATAGAAAGATACCTGAGATCGGGAAGAGATCCTTCCGAGCTCCGCATAATACTCTCGACCGAGAAATACAGAAACAGAGCAGAGATTATAATCAACAGCATTTACTTAAAAGCCGCAAGCTCTGTCGAAACTGAAGATATGCATAGATCGATCGACCAAGCTGTCGACGCCATTATAAAACAGCTACGCAAACAGATTGATAAAAAGATTACATCCAAAAGAAGAAGCGCTCCGAGACCTGAAGGCAAGATGCCAAATACCCAAAGCTACGATGATTTCCCACCCACCACATATGAGGATATCAGGATACATAAGCTTCCGCCCAAGCCCATGTCGGTTGAGGAAGCTTCACTACAGCTCAAAGTGTCGGACGCTAATTTTGTAGCATTTAAGAACAGTGAAAACGGCGCTATGAACGTCGTATACATAAACCGTAGAGGACAGGTTATTCTGATCGAGCCCTAGAGCGACAGCTGAGCATGGTGAAAATCTCTGATGTACTTGATCGAAATACTGTCATTCCCTCCCTTAAGTCTGTGGACAAACCAGAAGTTATTAAAGAGCTTGCTGAGGGTTTAACCCGAGAGCATACCGGCATTAATAACGAAAGACTAATTGAAGTATTGACGGAGCGCGAGAAGCTCTGCAGCACAGCCCTTGACTCTGGTGTTGCTATTCCTCACGCAAAGTTAAGCGGGATATCAGACATTTTATTAGGCTTCGGCAGAAGCGAAAAGGGTGTCGATTTTGACTCCCTGGACAGAAAATCGACCCATTTCTTCATATTACTTGTATCGCCCGAAAACACGCCCAGGCAGCACATCGAGCTTCTGGCCCGTATTTCGATGGTCTTTAAGGATTCTGAATTCCGCTCGCGCTTAATGAATGCAGAGTCTAGAGAAGAGCTATACGAATATATAATTTCAGAAGATGAAAAGCTTGAGTGATGCCTTAGAGATTCCGGTAAGTGAGCTTTACAACACCTGGGGGAAGGATCTCCGCCTGAAAATCCTAACAGGTCTAAAGGGCTTTCCCAGGAAAATCACATCACATGAGATACTAAAGCCCGGTAAAGTCTCAATCGACATTCTAAGTATAGAGAACAAGGGTAAAGTGCAGATACTTGGAAATGGAGAGCTTAAGCGCTTTTACGCTATGTCGGCCGGAGCAAAAAAAGAGTTAACCGATTCCCTC
>QIHJ01000065.1 GCA_003229065.1 Candidatus Dadabacteria bacterium | reverse complement strand
AGGTACAGAAGAGATACCGGCGGGCTTTATCGAGTTCGCCCTTTCCGACTTAAAGGAGGGTGCCCGGAAGAAGCTTGAAGGAGCTGCGCTTAATTTCAAGGAAATTTCTACTTTCGCCACACCCAGGAGACTTGCGTTAAGGGTAACAGGCCTCTGTGACAAACAGGAAGATCAGACCAAAGAGGCTTATGGGCCGCCTGTGAACATCGCTTACGATGACAACGGGAAGCCCACTAAACCCGCACTCGGGTTTGCGAAGTCTCAGGGCGTGGATATAAAGGACGTTGTTAGGGTTAAACGCGACAGAGGCGAGTTCCTGGCCGTAGTAAAAAAGTTTAAAGGACAAAAGACAGAAAAACTCCTTAAAGAAATGCTTCCCGACTTAATACTGTCGATACCTTTTAGAAAATCCATGAAGTGGGGAGACGGGGATATAACATTCGCTAGACCAATAAGGTGGGTGCTTGCGGTCTACGGAGGAAAAACCGTGACATTTGATCTAGGTGGTGTAAGGAGCTCTTCAAAAAGCTACGGGCACAGGTTTATGCACCCGGGCGCATTTAAGGTTACAGATTGGGATGATTATAATGAAAAACTTGAAAACGTATACGTAATCCTGGACCAGAACAGAAGAAAGAGCGAAATCATAAAAGGGGTCAATACGCTTGCTAAGAATATTGGAGGTAATATAGCCCAGGACGAAGAGTTACTCGAAACTGTAACGAACCTGGTTGAATACCCCCTTGTGCTTAAAGGTGATTTCGAGAAGGAGTTTCTCAAGCTTCCAAAAGAAGTACTAATAAGCGTTATGAAGAACCATCAAAAATACTTCCCGGTTACCAGCGCAAAGAATAAGACAAAGCTGCTGCCACACTTTATATTTGTCTGCGGAACACCTGTAAAAGACAACCGCGTGGTCGTAAAAGGAAACGAGAGGGTAATAAGGGCGCGGTTTACGGACGCCCGCTTCTTTTTTGATGAAGACAAGAGCTCTCCACTCGGGGATAAAGTGGACGAGCTTAAGGGTATGGTATTTCTCTCCAACATCGGGAGTTACTTTGACAAAACGGAAAGGTTAAAACGATTAGCTTCGAGCATCGCCAAAAATATTGACTTTAAAGGCCCTATAAAAGACATAGAAACTGCTGCATGGTTATCTAAAGCCGATCTGGCTACCCAGATGGTTTTTGAGTTCCCTGAGCTTCAGGGGATTATGGGGAGATATTACGCAGAGCTCTCGGGCGAAAAGAAGGAAGTTGCCAGAGCGATAGAAGAGCACTACATGCCCGTCTCCCGTGACGGAGAGCTTCCCGGAAGCGATATAGGATCGATAGTGAGCATTGCGGACAAGGCAGACTCCATATCCGCATGCTTCATTTCAGGGCTTATACCCACGGGGACTCAGGACCCTTACGCGCTCAGGCGGCAGGCTATCGGGATAATCAATATCATCCTTGAAAGGGGTTACCACCTGAGCTTGCGTGATATATTCGAGCTAAGCCTAAATACTATTACCAAGCAAACGAAAACAAAGTTTAAAGAGCCCAGGGAAAAGGTGCTTAGCAGTATCTCAGACTTCATTACGGAGAGATTCAGGAATATAATGATCACCCAAGGCTACTCTCAGGACGTCGTAGATGCTGTTGTCACAGTGGAACTCGATGACTTAGTCGAAGCTCATAGGAAGATCGAAGCGCTTTCGGAATTTAGAAAAGCGCCCGACTTCGAGGCACTCGGCATCGCGTTTAAGAGAGTTGTGAACATAGTCAAAGACCATAGGAGGACAGCAGTCGAGGAGAGCCTCTTTTTAGAAACCGTGGAAAAGGAGCTCTATGATTCATTTAATAAGGTCAGGGAAAAAGTGGACTCCGAGATATCTGTGAAGAACTATGAGAAGTCCCTTTCTTTGATGAAGGATTTAAAAGAGCCGGTCGATAAATACTTTGAGGGCGTTATGGTGATGGATAAGAACCCTCAGTTAAAAAGAAACAGATTATCTATGCTCTCACACATAAGGGAGCTCTTTTTCAAAATCGCGGATTTCTCGAAACTGAGCACCTAGGACAAGGCATACTTCAATCCTGCCCCGCCCTTTTTCAATAATGCAACCACCATCTATTCTCAAAGAGAGCCTAACCATGATATATTCAGGCCCCCTTTGACTCGCTACCCTTCTAGTTTGCGATAGCTGTCGCGCGTACTTCCCTTATCACTGTAATCTTGACCTGCCCCGGATATGCAACTTCACGCTCTATCTTCTGTGCAATCTCGTGAGAGAGTAATGCGCCTTCTTCATCGTTCACCATGGCGCTCTCTACTATAACCCTCACTTCGCGCCCTGCCTGTATCGCATAGCATTTTTCGACTCCCCTGAAGGAGCCTGCTATGTTCTCTATATCTTCTATACGCTTTACATAGGCTTCATAGGTCTCGCGCCGGGCACCCGGTCTTGCGGCGGAAATGGCGTCTGCAGCTTGGACCAAGATGGCTAATATGGACTGCGGCTGCGGGTCGTGCGCCAATGCCACGGACTGAATGATATCGTCCGACTCTCCGTACTTTCTGACAAGGTCTTCACCTATATCCACGTGAGAGCCTTCAATCTCGTGGTCAACCGATTTTCCAATATCGTGAAGTAAGCCCGCCCGTTTGGCAAGCTTAATATCATAGCCGATTTCAGCTGCGAGAATCCCGCATATAAAAGAGACTTCGATTGAGTGGTTGAGTATATTCTGTGAATAACTTGTCCGGTATTTGAGCCTGCCCACATGCTTGATAAGCTCGGGGTGCATGCTCGGGATGCCCAAATCGAAGAGAGCCTCTTCACCGGATTTCTGAATCGCCCGGTCTATTTCTTTTTCAACGCCCGATACAATCTCTTCGACACGGGCCGGGTGAATCCTGCCGTCTTCGATTAATTTCTCAAGCGACATCCTGGCGACTTCCCTCCTAATTGGGTTAAGGGAGGAGATCACTACCGTCTCAGGTGTATCGTCAATAATGATATCCACACCGGTCCTGGCCTCTATAGAGCGTATATTCCTTCCTTCCCGTCCGATAATTCTGCCTTTCATATCATCGTTTGGCAGATTGACTACGGATATTGTTTTTTCGCTAGTATACTCGCCCGCATACTTCTGAATAGCCAAAGCAATGATGTCTTTGGACTTGCGCTCCGCGTCCTCGTGGAGCTGGTCTTCCATCTGCTTGAGCTTCTTGGCCGCTTCGTGCCGGCCCTCGTCCTCAATTATATTTACAAGCTCGTTTTTTGCAGCCTCCTGGGTCATACCAGCGATTTCCTCAATCTTCTTCTTTGCCTCTACTATGACCAGATCGAGCTCGGCCTCTTTTTCGGCAAGAGATGATTCCTTTTCCGCGAGCTCCCTTTCTTTTCCCTGCACATCGGCCTCTTTTTTATCAGCAGCCTCAAACTTTTTGTCCAGAGTTTCATCTCTTTTCTGAAGCTTTTTCTCGATTCTCTGATGCTCCCTTTGCCTGTCTTTCGCCTCGTTTTCTATCTGAGAGCTTCTTTTCTCAACTATCTCCTTGGCTTTAAGCTCTCCCTTAATTCTTATCTTTTCGGCCTGCTGCTTTGCGGATTCGAGAATGACCTCTGCTTCATCTTTTTTTATAC
>QIHJ01000164.1 GCA_003229065.1 Candidatus Dadabacteria bacterium | reverse complement strand
TAAGCATAATATGAATTTCAGACATTTGTCTCAAGTAATCCCTGTTAAAGCGAGAAGTGAATATACAATACGGCTATTCGTCAAAAGCGACAATATCATAACAGCAGAAGACTTACACTGGCAGGTTTACTGTTTACACACAAAGGGGCTGGATGCCCGCTCAAAGCGAATATTCGGGACGCATGACTGGAAACCGCTTACAATATCATTTACTACGCCAGAAGGCTGCAAGGCAATAAATCTTCGCCTGATCCGGGATAAAAGCGATAAGATCCATAAGCTCATATCAGGAACCCTATGGGTAGACGATGTAAGTATGATCAGAATCCACTGAGGCCCATTATTGACCAACATTATGAGAAAAACCCCGGAATTAATCCTCAATATCCTGATCAGCACCGGTATAGTGATAATACTGCTGAGCCCTTTCCCATACGGGACCGTCGAAACATGGTCTGTATCCTTATTTGAAATAGTCTCCTTCCTAACTTTAGGCGTCTGGTGTCTGAGAGAGATTCTAAGCGCTAGACTGAAGCTTACACATTCACCCCTTTATCTTCCTATGGGTCTGTTCTTTATTTTGATTATTATCCAGCTGATACCTATGCCCCTGACGTATTTAAAATATATCTCTCCTCATACGCAAGCCATGCTCCATCAAACTACCGAAGGTCTTAATTATATATTCGGCGAGACTACCATCAGCTCCTTTACAATCAGTATTAACGCCTACACCACCAAAGAAAAATTACTGCTCTACTTCTCCTACGCAGCGCTCTTTATAGTTTCATCAAACTACATTGTCAGTAGACACCAGCTGAAAAGATATTTTTGGCTTATATTCGCCGTCGGAGTTATTCAGTCTCTAATAGGTATAGCCCAGTACATAAGCAGCACAAGCGCGCAAGCGGCGTCCGGAACATACGTTAATCCCAATCACTTCGGAGGATTATTGATATTAATTATCCCTTTTTCTCTGAGCTATATACTATATTTGGCTCATAGAAGGAGCGGCAGAAGCAATCTTGTTGAGATCATCAGACAATCTAAATTTTCAAACCAGTTGCTGCTGCTCTTTGCTACCTGCTTAATGGGCACGGGGCTTATCATGTCACAGTCACGAGGCGCCCTGATATCGGCTGTGGCTTCGATTGCTATACTCTACATACTTCTTACTTGGAAAAAGAAAAACCAATCTGGAACACTCTTCATAGCCGTATTTATAGCGATTATTGTTATATACTCTGTTTGGATAGGTATTGATCCTGTCATTGAAAAGTTCTCAGAGACCTCGGAGACTCTTCCTAAGCGAACTTTTATTTGGCAAGACACCGTGGCAATAATTAAGGATTTCCCGGTCTTAGGAACAGGCCTCGGCACATATAGCCTTAGTTTTTCTTTGTATAAAAATATTGCCCACTGGCCTACTATTATACAGCACGCTCACAATGACTACCTTGAGCTCTTATCTGAAACTGGAGTAGTAGGATTCTTACTGGTAATGTGGGGAATTGTAATGTTTTACAAACGGGCTATATCAAAAATCGTGAGAAATAGCTCTCAGAATGACCCTCTAAGACATTACTTGCTGCTTGGAGCCATAAGCGGCTCACTTGGGATGATGGTGCATGTTTTTACGGATTTCAATTTTCAAATCCCCGCAAACGCATATTATTTTATGTTTCTTCTCGGTATATCAACATCTATTATTAATTACTCCAGATCAACCAGGTCTAATCTTTGAACATCAATTAAAAGTTTACAGTAAATAAAACCTAAGTTACCTCTTTATCGCCCTCATTTCTCAGTTCAATTTGCCTGGCTAAACAATATTTCAGCTTTGCCTCCGAGACATATCCCATATTGCGCAAAATGACCCCCATCTTGCCGCCTTTCTTCTTTTGGTACTCAAGGGCTTGAGAAAGCTCGTTTCCGGTAATTACACCCGATGCGAGCATTACTTCTCCGATCAGATAATCTCTATTCCCATTATTGCCGTTGACGTTCGATAGTGTATTCATTGTAATCTGCACATTTAAGTAATGTCCGAGCTTTTCTTGGGTCAAATAACCTTTTTTTATGAGAATTTCCCCTATCTTTCCGCCCCAGGCTCTCTGATAGTCAAGCGCGTCATCAAGCTGCTCCGCATCTATCATTCCCGATTCTAAAATTATCTCGCCAATCAGCTTATCTATAGCCCTCTCTTTACTCTCCCAACTAAAAGTAAAAGTAATCCAAAAAGAAGCAAGCATCAGTTTTATATCGAGCCAAAAACTCCTGTTCAATATATATAGCATGTCGTAACGGAGCTTATTTTTCGGAGTCGTGTTATAGTTACCGTACACCTGAGCCAGTCCGGTTAAACCCGGTTTTACTAAAAGCCTGTAGTCAAAATCCGGTATGGTTTTTTTAAACTCCAATGCAAGCTCAGGCCTCTCGGCTCTCGGACCAACAATACTCATATCGCCTACCAGAATATTATATAGCTGCGGCAGCTCATCAAGCGCCGTGCGTCTGATAAAACGACCCACCCTGGTAATTCTGTGATCATCTTTATTAGCCCACACAGGGCCTGTAGCATTTTCCGCATTATTAATCATCGAGCGAAATTTGTATACGTAAAAAACCCTGCCTAGTTTTCCAAGCCTCTTTTGGCGGAAGAATATCGGCCTGCCATCCTCAATCAGTATCGCTACAACTACTACGATCCATATAGGGAAAGATACTATTAACCCGCCTAATGATACAACGATATCAAAACTACGTTTTATAAACAGCTCTTTTGCCGGATCAGAATTATGCTTTTCCGCACTCACTCTTTTAAAATATTCCGTAATATCTTTATTATAGCTTTTAAGCATTTCGGTCTCGTTTACTCCAGAGCATATGAGTTCAATAAGTTTAGATTACCAAACTCCGGATTCTCCTTTCTACTAAGTATATACGCACTGTTATTACTTATGGATGAGTATTTAATTTAAACCGCGTGAGAGTAGTACTTAGAGAGAATTTCCGACCCATCCTAACTTACTCAACATCCTAAATAATATTTTATACTACATACGCTGCCAGTACAAAATAAGCTTCTACTCCATGAAGGTTACTACCAAACATCACAATTACACTGAGGGTTTAGAAAAATAAGTTAATACACCGTCTCATGTATAGACAATATATTCGGATATAATATATATAGGGGTCAACCAGGTTTAATTAGAACTCGTTTGGTATTATAATTATACACACAGTCGAATAATTTCTGTTCAATCTGAGCCTTATTGAATACTCAACAAAATTACATGCAGAAAGCTAATAAGAGAACCTAAATTAATAAGAACAACGGTACTATTGAAAATGAAGAGCTAGGACGCTTAGTCCATCAAGAGCACGGGATTCCCTTTGCGGTTCGTCAGGCTCGACAAGGATTGTCGCTCGGACTTAAAGAGCTGTGGGAGTACCACGAGCTCCTATACTTCCTGGTATGGCGTGATATAAAAGTACGGTACAAGCAGACTGCTCTCGGCGTCGTCTGGGCTATACTCCAGCCCTTCATGACTATGATTGTATTTACTATATTCTTCGGGAAGCTGGACAAAATCCCCACAGACGGTGTACCGGGACCTATAATCTACTTCT
>QIHJ01000385.1 GCA_003229065.1 Candidatus Dadabacteria bacterium | reverse complement strand
GTGTTTGCTCTTGAGTACATCTTTGTGTCTTTCGGGAAAGAGCATAAAAAATTCATTGTCTCTGACTTCGTCTGTTCCGTATTCGAATAGCTCTTGGGCAGCCGGGTTGTATAGAATTATATTTACTTCCTCGTCCACTGCTATAATAGCGCTCTTGGCAGTCTCAATAAAAGTCCTGTAACGCTCTTCAGATTCCTTAAGGGCAAGCTCCAGTGTTTTCTTCGAGCTTATATCGTCGATAACAGAGACGATTCCAATATGTTTTCCGCCCGTGTCTTTAATAACCGAGGTTTTCTCGTATATGGGAAATGCGCTCCCGTCCTTTCTCAGCCCGAGCCTCTCGCCTTCCCAGCCGACCATAAGTATGGCTTCGTAAATCTTGCCGCTCACTCCCGAAGGGTCGTCCGCCGGATAGAGGACAGTGCTCTTTTCCCCCATGATCTGTACTGCCGAATAACCGAACATCCTTTCATGTGAAGTGTTGATATAGAGTATGTTCTGGTTTATATCCGTTATGGTTACTGCCGAGTTAAGGCTGTTGACCGAAGCCGACAGCACTACCGCTTGTTCGCTTGCCCCCGGCTCAGCTTTCAGCCGTGTTTTCTCTAATGCTTTTAAGATCAACGTGGCCAAATAGCTCTCATTAAGGGGTTTTTCAATGAAAGCGAATACAATATCGTGGAGCGGGATGTCCTTGGCTATCACACCGTCACCGCTTATTCTCACCTCTGTGTCAGTAACCACTATTATCTCGGTAGTGTGTGAGATTGATTTGATCTTGGTCAAGAGTTTAGTAAGAGTGTCGCCCAAGTCAGAGACCTCAACTACTACCAAGTTGTAGGGCTTTTTCGCCAGAGCTTCGGTAACTTCATCCAGGGTTTTTACTCTCCTGGCCGTAATGCCCTTTATATTCAGGAAATTGTCCAGGGCTGAAGAGAGCTTAAAATTCACTCTCAACAGGACCCTCGATTCTTTCTTGCTACTCATACATTCTCCCGGTCTTAGGTTGCGGACGCACGAAACTGCGCCTCATCATACGAACAGTATGAGGTTAATTCTCTTGTTTCGTTAGTATCTCGGAAAATACAGTTCCCGGGACCATCCTCTCTTTATATGGCAAATATTAATTACTAATTACTAAAGTCCGTATTGCTTGTAAACCCGCATTAAATTTCGTCCATGCGCCCGCCGTATTTCTCAAGCCTGTTGGATATGAGCAGAAAAATGGGCGCCGACACGGCGGCTATGATACAAATATAGAGAAACACAAAGCCCGTCTGCTTCTCAGCTATGCCGATATCCTGCACGAACGAGCGTATGAATATAATGATTACTCCAAACGCAGACATGAGGCATATTACTGCTGCGCTCATAAACAAATATGAAAAAATGCTTGAAAGCTGATCTCTCATATTATTCCCTGATCCGTACTTGTATATATTAATTATAGTGCCGTTAGTATTTGGCCGCAATCAAATATTTAGGGTGGGTAAACCAAGGGATGCAAGGGGGGTCCAATATAAAATCCAAGGGGGGTTAAGTATAAAATCTTAGTTAAAAGTCCCGGGCAACTAGACTTCCATAATATCTTTTTCTTTTTTCTCGAGCATCGTGTTTATTTCTTTTATGAATTTGTCTGTTAGGTCCTGGACTTCTTTAAGAGTCGATTTGACCTCGTCTTCGGGAATGTGTTCTTCTTTTTCGGATTTAGTGATCTTATGGTTTACGTCTTTTCTAATTTGTCTTACCGATACCCTGTAGTCTTCGGCCAGCTTGCTCACGAATTTCACAAGCTCTTTTCTTCTGTCCTCAGTAAGTACAGGGATATTGAGCCTTATGGTTTTGCCGTCGTTTGAGGGGTTAATGCCGAGCTCTGATTTCTGAATCGCTTTTTCCACCTCTCTGATCGCAGTCTGGTCCCAGGGTTGTATCAGTATGGTCCTCGCCTCGGGTATCGATACAGTAGCCATTTGGTTTATAGGAGTCGTTGTGCCGTAATAGTCAACCATGATATGCTCGATCAGGCCGGTAGATGCCCTTCCGGTCCTTATTTTCCCGAGCTCCGAATCAAATGAGCTAAGGGATTTGTCCATTCTGTCTTCTGTTTCCAGGAGTAACTCATCCAAATCTATATCTTCAGCCATCATTCTTGCTCCTTACAATCGTTCCAATCTTACTGCCTGTGACCACCTTTTTAATATTACCGTTTTCAAACAGATTAAAAACTATGATAGGGATATTCCCCTGCATGCAAAGAGATATAGCTGTTGCGTCCATGATCTTAAGCTCTTTATTGAGTACTTCCATGTAGTTAAGCTCAGAGAACTTTACAGCGTCGTTGTGTTTTAGCGGGTCTTTATCGTATACCCCATCCACCTTGGTAGCTTTAAGTATCAGGTCGGCGCCTATCTCAAGCGCTCTCAGTGTCGCTGCCGTGTCTGTCGTAAAGAAAGGGTTTCCGGTGCCGCCCGCAAAAATTACCACCCTTTGTTTCTCTAGGTGGCGGATGGCCCTTCTTCTGATGTAGGGTTCTGCAATCCGCTCAATTTCAATTGCGGACTGCACACGTGTATGGAGGTCTTTTTTCTCCAGAGAGTTCTGAAGCGCCATGGCGTTTATTACAGTCGCCAGCATGCCCATATAATCCCCGGTAGTCCTGTCTATGCCCGATTCGGTGCCGGCCACGCCCCTGAATATGTTGCCTCCGCCGATAACCAGAGCAATATCAATACCTAGTGAATGCACATCCGCTATTTCCTGAGATATCTCGTCGAGCACTTCAGGGCATATACCGTATCCTTGTTTTCCCTGGAGCGCTTCTCCGCTTAATTTAAGCAGTATCCGTTTGTACTTAGGCTTAGACAGAGTCTTTGGAGAATTCATTGTTTCGGGTGCTCAGTCCAGGGGTTCCCCCAACTGATATCTTGTGAATCTTCTAATCTGGACATTCTCTCCGATCTTGGCTATGAGGACCTGAAGCAAATCGTTGATCTTTACTTTGGAATCTCTAATGTGAGTTTGGTTTAAGAGACAAACTTCCTCGTAGAATTTGTCAATCTTCCCCTGAACTATTTTATCCGCGATTTCCTTGGGCTTGCCCGATTCGATTACCTGCGCTTTCATTACTTCCTTTTCTTTCTCAAGCTCATCCTGAGGAATTTCGTCCCGGCTTATGTATCTTGGGTTAGCTGCGGCAATCTGCATAGCTACTTCTTTAGTAAACGCCTGAAACTCCTCGTTTCTGGCTACGAAGTCAGTTTCGCAGTTTATTTCAACCATAACGCCTATTTTGCCGCCGGCGTGTATGTATGAAGTTATGGTGCCTTCAGGTGTCTCTCTCCCAACTTTCTTAGAGGCTTTCGCCACACCCTTGATCTTGAGAATATCAATGGCCTTTTCGTAATTTCCCTCTACTTCCTCAAGGGCTTTTTTGCAGTCGATAAAGGGTGCGCCTGTTCTGTCCCTTATATCTTTAACCATCTGTGCCGTAATATCAGCCATGTGTTTGTTACCCCTCCTTAGTATCTTCCGGTTCTGTCTGTGTCGCGGGGGCTTCGCTGGATTGCTCCCCGGTGTCTTCGGTCTTCTCAGGCGAAGCGGCGGGCGCTGCTGCGGGCTCTTTCTCTTTGCTCGTCTGGGACTGCTGCGGCGAAGCGGATTC
>QIHJ01000410.1 GCA_003229065.1 Candidatus Dadabacteria bacterium | reverse complement strand
TTTTGTGGACGAAGGCAAGAAGGTGATTTTCGTATGCTATCCGCTACATAGCTCACTCATGCACAAGTGCGATGAGATAGTCGGGAGCTTCAGGTTTGAGTGAATTTGAAAACCGAAGCGCCTATTTTAGCCATTAGGTAGATTGAATATATAACTACGCGCCGCACTAGACAATATATATATCCTCTACTATAATATGCGTCGAAGCAAAGGCAGGGGGTCGGAAAATGAAAGACGAAGTAAGGATGCTCTCTGTCATAGACAGCGCGTCAAAGCATGCAAGGCTGTTGTATTACATTTATATCGGGTTTTTATTGTACCTTGTTGTAACAGCACTTAGTGTGAAAGACAAACAGCTTGCACTGGGGGCGAGTTACATCAATCTGCCGTTTATAAACCTGTCGGTTCCGCTTGAAGCGTTTTTCATAGTTTCGGTTATTCTGGCAATCGCTCTGTATATAAACCTGATGCTTTATCAGAATAAGCTCCGCAGGCTCGTTGCGGATCTGCTGAAATATTATAACGAGCGCCACATTGCTTACGACAAGAACAAGCTGTTCCCCTGGGCGATCAATACGTACGGTGTAGCCGAAAGAGGTATTTACGGCGCCGTGCAGACTGTCTTCTCGGGAATCTCCTTGTGGTTTACGCTCCCGGCCGCGCTCTTTATCCTGTCGTTCATATATGTGAAGAAGCACGACGAGCTTCTGTCCTATATGCTGGTCGGGCTAGTGTTCGCTTCACTATTATTGGTTTTCCTTTTTTGGAACAAGTTCAATAAGCCCAAGAAATCAAATGTAGTGTGGGACCTGATGGTACTGTTCGTCGTATGCTCGATAATCGTTGCCGGCTGGTATGCGACCTGTATCATGGTCCCGGCTATTAACGCAGGAAAATACGCGTGGGCAAATCTGAATCTTAGAAACGAGATACTTGCAATCGCTCCTGAGGGAAGCGAGGGTAACGATCAATACTTTTGGGTGGACCTTGAAGGAGCAAACCTAAACGGTGCGGACTTGAGAAACGCCGTTCTGAAACAGAGCAATTTATCCGGCGTAAAGCTCGATAACGCTATGCTCGCGAATGCCGATCTCAGTTATTCAACACTGGCCAATGCATCTCTTGTAAACGCCGATATGAAACAGAGCAACTTAAAAGGTGCTGATTTGTCGTATACCGACCTGAGTGAAGCTGATTTAAAAAACGCACGGCTTGAAGAGGCGAACCTTTATAATGCGATATTGGTGAATGCTAAGCTGGAGCAGGTGAACCTGAGAGACACGGACCTGGAGGGAGCAAACCTCGACGGGGCGGACATGAAAAACGCTAACCTTACAAGGGTGGACCTCCATAATGCCAGTCTCAGGAACGCTAATATGGAATCGGCAAATCTGGAAGATTCCAACCTCAGCCTGGCGAATCTGGAGGGCGCCGAGCTTAGCAGGGCGCAACTGAGGGGCGCTGAGTTTAAGAATTCAAACCTGAACAGTGCACGTCTAGTAGAAGCCGACTTAAACGGCGCGAGCTTTGACAGCGCGCAGCTTCGGTTCACAGACCTTAGCGGCGCAGACCTTACGGACGCAAAGCTTAACAGCGCAAACCTGGAAGGCGCTTCGCTGACCAACGCCAAACTGAACGGCGCGCTGCTTCTGGGTGTGGGTTTCAGAGGGGCAAGCTTCGCGAATACCGAGCTTGATCAAACATTCCTCTATCAGGCTGATCTTAGAAATACGGACGGACTGACACGGGAAAAGCTCTGCGGCACCGGAACCCTGTGGGAGGCAAAGCTCGATTCGGATATTCTTGAGGAGATAAAGGACGTATCCTCCGGCTGTCCCGAAAAGCTTACCAAAGAGAGCTATGAGAAATGGCAGGAAGCCCGCATAATACCCGATGAATTTTTAGAAGAGGGTTAAGAGAGGCTTTCGGAAGGTAGGTATTATTCCGGCGTAATCTCTTAATTGCGATAAATCCATACATTTATTGTAGATGTGCCTTGCCGTAAAGGTGTATTTAAGTTAATCGCATATAAATACTTTTCTAATTCAATTTCCACTAGACAATTTCATCCGCCTGTAATATAATCGGCTGTAGATGGCTCAAAAGAATAATGACATTAATCCGGACCGGCTGAGAGATGTAAGAGACAAAGCCTCACAGCATGCAAGGGTGATCTATTAGCTATACCTAGGCTTTATTTTCTACTGTGCCGTTACCGTATTCAGCACAACAGACAGGCAGCTTGCGTTAAAGTGAGATAAGCAGAAATGCATAAGAATTCATGTTAAGGTGCAATAAGGTTAAACATGTCTTGATGAATTTCTGATTTTTAAAGGGCAAAGCGTATAAATGACATTTTGGAGGGAAACGAATGGAAATTTATAATTGCCACATACACACTTTTACCACAGACCATGTCCCCGACAAGTTCATCGGCTACGGGGTCGATAACCTGCTCAGGATTGCTCCGATTAGGGGAATAGTCTCATTTATATTGAAGAACGTCCTTCCTTTCTCCGACCGGGATCTTCTGGATCGATACATGAGGTTTCTGGAGATAGCGAGCAAGTCTAATCAAAAGAAAGTGCTTAAAGTTGTTATGGGATATTATCCCGAGGACACTAAATTCGTAATTCTACCGATGGATATGGAACATGCCGGTATGGGTCATGTCAGTCATAAGATAGATGAACAGCACGATGAGCTTGCCTGTCTATGTAAGAAACCTAAGTACCAGGGAAAGCTCTTTCCTTTCGTTGCTGTTGACCCAAGGAGAGACGGCATTCTCGAAATGACTATAAATTTAATAGAGAATGAGGGGTTCAGAGGGATCAAGATATATCCAGCTTTGGGTTATTTTCCACAGGACCCGAGGCTTGACCCTGTATACGAATACGCCGTGGCGAACAACCTTCCCGTAATGACGCACTGCTCTCGCGGCGGTGTTTACACGAAGGGCAGCATCAATGAGGAAATTAAGAAGCACCCGCATGCGCCGTTAAACCCGGGAAGATTTAAGAATAAATACCTTACGGATTATTTCAGTGACCCCTTTAACTATAAAAAGGTCTTTGAGAAATTCCCCGATCTCAAAATATGCCTTGCTCATTTCGGAGGGGATGAGGAATGGGAGAAATACTTAGACGAACCCTGGGATCCTGATACAAGTACAGACTGGGATATGAGCTGGTTATCAAAAATAAGAGATATGATTAAAAGCGGCGATTATCCAAATCTATACACGGACATTTCCTATACAATTCTCAGCATGGATGACAGTATGCATATTCTTAATATCTTCATGGAAGACCCGGACCTTGCACCTAAAATAATGTTTGGAACCGACTTCTACATGGTAGAGAGAGAAAAAATGAAAGAAAGAAGGCTGCCTATGAAGCTTAGGTCTGTAATTGGGGAGGAAAAATTTAAGAAGATTGCGGAGATAAATCCCAAGAGGTATTTGAATATACCATGAGCTCATAAAACCAGGTGGGAATTGAGCCGCGGCACCTAAGTTAGGTAGTGAATAAACAGGAGATAAAAAATGTCAGATAAGACACAAATACTGGGAAACTGGTACAGGAGGGTATGGGAGGAAGAGGACGCGGGGGCGATAGACAAGCTGTTCGTACCCGATTCTGATATCCGTCAAATAGGGATGTCGAAGCCGAT
>QIHJ01000029.1 GCA_003229065.1 Candidatus Dadabacteria bacterium | reverse complement strand
TTGTATAAAAAAACCCTCCTAAATCCTGAGGAGGAAGTAGGAGGGTTAAGAGAAGCAAAAGGCAAGATGTAGTTAAGCCAAGGTCTAATTACTCTATGAAAACAATATGAGAACCAGTCCCGCAATTATGGTCGAATATAAAGCAATGTCCGAATACCCGTAACTTTTTTTCATTTCTTCTCTCACCTAATATATTAATCCATCCTATATTACATTATCAAGATTTAATTTTCTACACTAAAAAAGGTTGAGGTTTGAGCGAGGCATAAAACTAAAGTATTAATACAATAGTATGTATTTAGTCGTTCTTCCAGACGGTTATTTAGCACTCAGTCCCCCGTCCACCGAGAGCATTGTCCCCGTCATGAAAGCGATATTATCGTCACAGAGAAACAGTACTGCATGCGCAATTTCCTCGGGCTGAGCAAGTCTCCCTATGGGATGGACGGATCTATAGAGCTCCTCCGCTGCCTCTTTATCTCCCCTGCCTACTACTTCGAACATACCGTCTACCATGGGTGTATAGGCTGTGCCAGGGCAGATAGCGTTTACCCGTATTCCCTTATCCGCATATTCTAGCGCCATGCTCCGGGTTAGCTGATTGACCGCTCCTTTGGACGCGCAGTAAGCCGCAAATCCGCCTGAAGAGCCTTTAAGCCCCAATATTGATGAATTATTCACAATACAGCCGTAGTTATTCTCAAGCATATATGGGATAGCGTGCTTAGACATTAAGTATGCGCCCTTCACATTTACATCGAATGTCTCGTCCCAGTCCCGTGTCTTTGTTTCATGTGTCTTTGCCTGGTGGATTACACCAGCATTATTAAATACTATGTCCACCCGCCCGAAGCTCTCAATCATATAGTCAATTGCATCTTTACAGTCTTCTTCTTTTGATATATCGGATACAAGGTAATCTATTTTGGAGTTCTCTCTCTTTGCCTCATCTGAAGCTCCAGCCAGGGTTTTTTCAGTCCTTCCCGTAATTACAACACTCGCCCCTTCCCTTGCAAATAGAAGCGCCGTCGCTCTTCCGATACCCGTCCCGCCCCCGGTTATTATCGCCGTTTTATCCTTAAGTTTCATGATATTGGTTACCGTTTGATCTCGCGGTAATTATTATGAATAAGTTGAGATATTATTCAAACGTTAGCTTTAGAATCCCCCTTTCTCAAACGGGGATTATTTTGTCATTCCTGCAATGTATTTATCAGGAATCCATAATCATGCCTGCCCCCCGCAGCCTTGCGCGAAGGGGGAAGATTTAAGGTGGGGGTGATAAAACAATCCATTTGTCCTGAGCCCTTCGTTAAACTCAGGACAGGCCCCGGCGCTTGCCAGGGTGCCTGCCGCGGCGAAGTGGAACACGAAGCCGGGCGCGAAGACGGGAATCCATTAACGCAGCCCGGTCTGCCCCGGGCGAACATCAACGTTGGGGACCCTAATCCGTCCCCCGCTCTTGCGACATTCGTACAATACCGTAAAGTAATATGCTCTGTCCGGCACAGGGTAGAAAGAGGAAGACCAAATGAAAATCAGCATACATAAAGAAATAATCGAGACCGCTTGCGCCTCGCTCGACGACGGTTACGGTAAAATCGCAAACGACTGGCTGTGCGCATCCCAGGGATTCGGAGTTGCGGGTCACATATGGCTTGTAAACATGCAGGTTCACATTGACGTATTCTCCCTGTTCAAACCCGAAAAACATTTCGACAACTGCCGGATCACGGAAGGGCTCGTATTTGTCCGCTCCGAGTGGCGCTTCCTAAAGGAAGTGTTCGGCAGGTGGAACCACGTGAACAAGAGCCTAAACGGCGCCAAGGTGCATAATTACGGCTCCCAGCTTAGGATGGATTTTGCGCTCAGGACGCTAAGCTCGCTCGCGCACATGCTGCATTGGGTATCCGGCTTTTATTCTCATACCAACTGGGTAGAGCAATCGAAGGGCGAAATCGAGACATTCGATTTTCTGAATGTAAAGGCCCGGAAAGGGCTGTTTAAAACTCCGGTGGGAACCAACCTTCATAGCGGCGCATTCTCATTCCTGGACGCGCTCTTCGGATACCCATATAACTCGCACTACGTTATGAATAAGGACAACAGCCAATCCAACCGGGGACAGGAAGTCATTGAATCGGGCTCTTTCAAGGGCAAAACCATGTATGACCTTGCCAAAGCGGATGCTATCTGTTCCTCAAAACGGATACTTGAAGAGTTCGGTAAATTAGTGGGCTCAAGCACGTATGCGCCTGAAGCCGGCTGCCTGTGATGTAATTCAAAACGAAGCGTTTATCAGTAACGCTCCAAATATTGCAAGTAATCTGTATATTATGTGTTTATCCCTCCTTGTGGATATTGCCCATTTTAAATTACATTTACGCTATAAGCTGTATATAAAGGTAAATTACCCTTTACAGGAGGCCGTCGGAATGGCCGGATAGCCGCCAAGAATTTTTTTTATTGACATACAAGTATTTCCACAGAACAATATCTTTATCGGCAGTTTATGAATAATATGGCTTCAAGGAGAGGTAAATGATAGATCTAATTTGGCTTCAAACTAAAGGTATTTTAACTATAATCACTACATGCCTGCTGTTTGCAACAAGCATGGTAACAGGTGCGGAGGAAAAGCACTTCGACCCCAAGGGGAACCTGCCTTCAGAGAGTACGGTGGAGCATAATACGAAGTTAAGGGAGTCCCTCCCGTTTTCCGATGACCGCGACTTTGAGGAGCAGAGGAAAGGCTTTATCGCTAAGCCCCAGTTCAATCAGATCAAAAACGAGTCGGGTGACGTGGTCTGGGATATAGGGAGTTTTGACTTCCTCCTCCAGGGCAAGGATTTCGACAGCATTAACCCCTCTCTTCAGCGCCAGGCAATTCTCAATATGAACTACGGTCTCTACGAAGTTGTACCGGGCATTTATCAGGTGCGGGGATTCGACCTATCGAACATCACATTCGTCAAAGGAGACACGGGCTGGATCGTTATAGATCCTCTCACTACCAAGGAAACCGCCAAAGCGGCCCTAGAATTGGTTAATGAAGAGCTTGGCGTCCGCCCTGTTTTGGTCGTAATCTATTCGCATAGCCATGCCGACCACTGGGGCGGTGTGAAGGGCCTTGTGACCGAGGCGGAAGTGAGGAGCGGCAAGGTAAAGATTATTGCGCCCGTAGGATTCATGGAGCACGCGATCTCGGAGAACGTATACGCGGGCAATGCCATGAACCGGCGTCTTTTCTATCAATACGGGAGTCTTTTGCCGGAAAATCCTTTCGGACACGTCGACCAGGCGATCGGCAAGACCGTCTCGACCGGCGCGATCGGGTTGATACCGCCGAACGTTATTATAGATAAGCCTGTAGAGGAGTTAACCGTGGACGGAGTGGAGATGATATTCCAGAATACTCCCGGAACCGAGGCTCCTGCTGAAATGAATACTTATTTCCCTCAGTTCAAGGCTTTTTGGGCGGCCGAGAACATCACGGGGACGATACATAATATCTACACGCTTAGGGGCGCCCCTGTGCGCGACTCGCTCAGGTGGTCCAAGTACATAAACGACGCCCTCTATATGTATGGCCAGGAAGCCGAGGTGATGTTCGCCTCGCACAGTTGGCCGCGTTGGGGCAACGACCGTGTTCAGGAGGTCATGAAGGGGCAGC
>QIHJ01000376.1 GCA_003229065.1 Candidatus Dadabacteria bacterium | reverse complement strand
GGCCAGGCGGGATACGCTAAGGACATCCGCCTTGCATGCCATGGGCTCGACAAGAACGACAACGATTTCGTTATAGGCGTTTTGGGTAAAGATCTTTACTTATTGTCTATTCTGATTCAGACCATGCGCAAGACAAAACAGACTTCCCAGTACCTTGAGAGTCTCGGCCCCTTCTTTATCGGTAAGACAATTTTTCAAAGCAGCATAATATAATTAGTACCACGTAACTACACAGGAATATTTCCGGATATATGCCTTGGTATCCACAGGAGGACAGGATTTGGACTATTTCGATGATAAAAAGAACGTCGAAGAATACATCCAAATGGCAAGCGGATACGATGGGCGGGTTTTAATTGACATTCTTTCAAAGTATTTGCCCAAAGGCGGGGCGGTATTGGAATTAGGTATGGGCCCCGGGGTAGATTTACTCCTGTTAAGTCAAAATTACAATGCTACCGGCTCTGATAGATCAAAAGTTTTTATAGAGCGGTTTAGAAAACAGCATCCTTCGGCCGATTTAGTTCAGTTGAATGCTGTGGAAATGAATATCGACAGGACATTTGACTCCATCTACTCAAATAAAGTGCTGCATCATCTTACTTCCCAAGAGCTTAAATCATCCCTGCATAATCAGGCGCGTGTCCTCAATAGTAGCGGGATTGCCTTACACTCTTTTTGGTACGGGGATAAAGAGGAAACTCACCACGGACTCAAGTTTGTTTATTATACCGAAGCGTCACTCAGGGAATTAGTCGGGTCAGAATACGAGATTCTGGATATTCAAATCTATACGGAGATGAGCTCCGACGACTCGCTCTACCTTCTACTCAGAAAGAAAACCTGAATTATCCGACTATATGATAATTCCCTAAAGTATGTACCGGCTAAGGTCGCGGTCCTTTACGATCTCAGCGATCTTATCCTTAACGTAATTGGCGTCGATCACGATCTTTTCCTCCTTCATATCGGGAGCGTTGAAGGATATCTCGTCCAGCATCTTCTCGAGCACGGTGTGCAGTCTCCTCGCCCCGATGTTCTCAGTCGATTCGTTTACGTGTTGCGCGGTCTCGGCGATTTCCAAAATTGAGTCCTCCGTGAAAACGAGCTCGATATTCTCCGTATTCAAAAGCTCGATATACTGTTTAATCAGGGCGTTCTTGGGCTGTGTCAGTATGCTCACAAAGTCCTCAGTTGTAAGAGACTCGAGCTCCACCCTTATCGGGAAGCGGCCCTGAAGCTCGGGTATGAGGTCTGAGGGTTTTGAAACATGGAACGCGCCCGCGCCGATAAAGAGAACATGGTCAGTACGTACCATCCCGTGCTTTGTGTTCACGCTGCAGCCCTCTATAATCGGCAGCAGGTCCCGCTGCACGCCCTCTCTCGAAACATCGGGCCCCGCGGTGCTCTCCCGCCCCGCGACCTTATCTATCTCGTCAATAAAAATTATCCCGGATTGCTCCACCCTGTCGATTGCGAGCTTTATTACGTTATCCATATCGATCAGCTTCTGAGCTTCTTCCTGTGCCAGTATCTCCAGTGCTTCAGGCACCTTGACCTTCCGCTTCTTGGTTTTCTTAGGGAATAGGTTCCCGAGCATATCCGATATGTTTACGTCCATCTCCTCAAGCCCACCGGGTGAGAAAACCTGAATGGGGAAATTCTTAGACGATACCTCTACGTCAACGAAGCGCTCGTCGAGCTTCCCGTCTCTTAAGAGCTTCCTCAGTTTTTCCCTCGTATCGCTCTGCTCTGTTTCAGGCGGAGTCTCTACCTCTGTATCCGTAGGAGTGGCGGGAGCGGGCTTCGGAAATAGCAGGTCCAGCATCCTTTCTTCGGCAAGCTCTTCTGCCTTGGTCCTTACCGTGATTTTCTCCTCATCCGTTACCATCTTGATGGCTATATCAGTGAGATCCCGTATCATAGACTCAACGTCTCTTCCGACGTACCCGACCTCGGTGAATTTCGACGCTTCAACTTTCAGGAAAGGGGCCTGTGCGAGTTTCGCCAGCCTCCTTGCTATTTCCGTCTTTCCTACCCCTGTCGGGCCTATCATCAATATGTTCTTAGGAGCAATTTCGTCCTTAAGCTCGGGGGATACGCGCTGTCTTCGCCAGCGGTTCCTGAGCGCGATCGAAACTGCCCTCTTTGCGTTGTTCTGTCCTATTATATAGCGGTCCAGCTCAGACACTATTTCTCTGGGCGTAAAAAAGGTTTCGTTACTCATCTAGTACCTCAACTGTAATATTATTATTTGTATAAATGCATATCTCAGAAGCTATAAGGAGCGATTCCTTTACTATCTCCTGAGCGTTCAAGCCAGAGTATTTGGAGAGCGCCTTGGCAGCCGCCTGAGCGTACGCGCCTCCGGAGCCGATGGCGATTACGTTATCGTCGGGCTCAAGCACGTCTCCGCTTCCTGATATAAGAAACATGCTCTCGTTGTCCGCTACTGCCAGCAGGGCTTCGAGTCTCCTTAGCACCCTGTCCGTTCTCCAGTCCCTTGCAAGCTCCACTGCCGCCCGTCTCAGGTTGCCCCTGTACTCCTCCAGCTTGGCCTCGAATTTATCAAAGAGCGTCATCGCGTCCGCAGTAGCGCCAGAGAATCCGACCATTACTTTACCACCGAATATCTTCCTCACTTTGGTCGCTGTGTGCTTAATCGCTGCATGACCCAAAGTGACCTGGCCGTCTCCGGCCATGGCTACTTTTCCGTCTTTTTTAACACATGCTATTGTGGTTCCGTGAAAGTTTTCCATAATTTATGCCCTTGAATATTTATGCCCTTGAATATTTATGCCCTTGGGTGTGTTTTATCGTATATCTCCATTAGTTTTTCAATCGACGTATGTGTATATCTCTGTGTTGTAGAGAGGCTCTTGTGACCGAGCATCTCCTGAATTGCCCTTAAGTCGGCCCCTCCGCCCAGCAGGTGAGTCGCAAACGTGTGTCTTAGTACGTGCGGGC
The DNA here is from genome assembly GCA_003229065.1 of Candidatus Dadabacteria bacterium. Lineage (GTDB taxonomy): Bacteria > Desulfobacterota_D > UBA1144 > Nemesobacterales > UBA2774 > UBA2774. Next base: position 978 of record QIHJ01000376.1, on the reverse strand, counting down.
TTATGTTCTTTGGTATTCCCGCAATCACCGCATACTTTTTTATTATCCTGTCTACGCTCCTCGTGGTTAGCCCGCCGCCCCTGGAGTTTACAAAAAGAGAGTCCCCCCGGGGTTTGAGCTCCAGCCTTCCCGGAAGGTACTTCGCTAGCGCATGCACCGCCTTTGAGCCTATCGGCGCCATTCTTTCCTTACTTCCTTTTCCCAGGACCTTTACGCTCATAGCTTTTAGGTCCAGATCCGGCATATTAATTCCCGTAAGCTCGCTCACCCTGAGCCCGCTTGAATACAGGAGCTCGAGTATGGCGCCGTCCCTGGCCCCTAGCGGAGTGTCCGTACTCGGAGTTTCCAGCAGTTTTACCACCTCGTCCACCGTTAGGAATACCGGCAGTCTCTTTTCCCCTTGGGGAGTGGGTACATGCTTTGCCATATTTTTTTTAAGGACTCCGTTTCTCATCAGGTAATCGTAGAACGTTCTTACAGAAGCAATTTTTCTTGAGATCGATACTTTGGAATTTCTCGTATAGAGCCACCCTACATAGGATCTCACATGAGTTTCGTCAAGTTCCGATATATCTTCTCGTCCTTCAGGCAATAGATTCTTATCCCTTCCGTCATATACGCTTTTACGGTGTGCCCGGAATAGTTCCTCTCAGAGCTAAGGTAGTTCTTGAAACCCTCGATATGCTGATCCATGGTCAAGTTCTAATAATATAAACACCACCGCTTATCTTTCAATGATACATTTCATCTCGATTAATTATTCCCGTAACTCCATTTCTCGAGAGGATTGGGGATATATAATAAACGTATTCCGAGAAAGGGTACAGACGGTAATTAGAATATATATGATGTTTTAAGATAAGCAGCTTGGCTCTAACGGTCTTGACACTCTTTTGAGTACTCGTCATAGAAAAGGCCTGAAACCTGTACCCTCTTCGCTCCGATATACCTGTTTCTATAATAGCGTTTGCTTAGTTT
>QIHJ01000427.1 GCA_003229065.1 Candidatus Dadabacteria bacterium | reverse complement strand
TCCTCTAATCTTTTCACCTTATCCATCTCCCTTAGAAAAAGGGAGACTGAGAGGGATTTAGCTGTTGTATTTGCTTTTTCTCCCTCGAACAAAGCTCCAAGAGTTACTCTAGTACCGGACAAAACTTACTGAAATCAAAATAAAGAGGGATTTGCAGTCATTGCGAGGCCTTATCTCAGGCCGCGGCAATCTAATTAGATCTCGGCTCTGAAAAAACCCGCTCACCCTGAGGCCCTCGCCTGCACTAAATTCAGATTTTTGAGAGCAATAAACCGATAAAGCTTAATATGAGGGTCTTAACATAAATAACGCTTACATCCGCGTGTTTATCTGTTATTCTTTTCACTAATAAAACAACGAATCAGGAGGCAAGTCATGAAAAATATTCTAACACTAGCAGTCGCAGTCTCGATGGTTATTTCGGCTCTTGTACCGCTCCATCAGACATCGGCAGACGAGGACAAAATGCAAGATAATAAAATGCAAGATAATAAAATGAAGGAGATGCCGGCGGAAGCCATGGCCAAGTGGCAGGCCTTCGCGACCCCGGGCGAGGCCCACAAGGTGCTCGGGCAAATTGTAGGCGACTGGGGCTATACGGTCAATTGGTGGAACACGCCCGGCTCCGAGCCCGAGGTCTCTACGGGTGAGAGCGAGAACGAATGGATCATGGGCGGACGCTTCCTCGAGATGAACTACAACGGTACGTCGATGGGACAGAAATTCAAAGGTATGGGCATCGTAGGCTACGACAACGCCAAAAAAGAGTATACGAGCGTCTGGATCGACACTATGGGCACCGGTATGATGGACGCGACGGGGACTTATGACGCGGCAGCTAAAACGCTTACCGAGAACGGCAGCTACACCGACCCGATGACGGGGCAGGGTAAATCGTTCAGGGGCGTAACCACATTCGTCGATAAAGACAGCTACAAGTACGAGCTCTTCACTGAGGGCCCGGATGGAAAGGAATTCCGCATGATGGAGATCAATTACAAGAGAGACAACGACTAATATGCTTCATGCTTCGTTAAATAGGATATTGGGAAATTCCTTTTCATGAGTGATAAGAAAACAACAAGTGCGGCAACCGCCAGTATCAGCAATCTGATTTACATGATCAGAGCTCAGAAGGTAATGCTCGACTCAGACCTTACACAGCTATATGGAGTCAAGACAAGAACCTTAAAACGAGCCGTTAAACGAAATATAGACAGGTTCCCGGATGACTTTATATTTATCATGTCAAAAGAATAACTTGGAGATTGGAGGTCACAAATTGTGATCTCCAATCCGGGTGCTAAGATGGGATTAAGGTATTCTCCGATGGCATTCACAGAGCAAGGCGTGGAAATGTTATACAGCGTGCTGAAAAACAAGCTAAACTGAAGGTCCTGAATTTCTTTTAAAGACCTCTACCATCCCACGGATTAATAACCATGGCCCCTGTATGTTCAAAATGCGCGATATTCCGGGTCATTAGGTGCAGTCCATTGCAGCGGGCTGTGGCAGCAATCAGTCCGTCCATTGCTGGAATGGTTGCGCCGATTATTTGAGCAGAGGCTGTCATTTCTCCCCATATCCGGACGGTTTCTAAATCTATGTTCAATATCCTGTCTTCGAAATACCGTTCAAATGATTGCAACCAACTCTGTAGTGCCTTTTTATTCTTTCCGCTAGGAAGAAGCGATACGCCTTTCGCGATTTCACCAATTGAAATCACACTTATGAAGATATTATCGTCAGAAATCTCGGAAATATGCTTGTTTACGTTTTTATTGACGGTTTTCTTACGAAATTCAGAGAGAACGCATGTATCGAGGAGTACCCTCATAGTTTTACGTCACGCATTGTAGAGCGATCACGGGTCAGATCAAGTTTTTCAAAATCAGGCCCATTCGCTAAGAAATCCTTAAATGATTGCCCTTTACCTATTAGCTTATGATATTCTACTTCGGAAATAACAATTACAGCTTCTTTATATCGCGTTACGCGTTGTGGGCCTTCAGATAAAGCGCGGGTTACAAGCTCACTAAATTTGTTCTTTGCATCTGCTATTAGCCAATTCACAAGGCACCCCCTTGGCTAGATTGTCTAGCTATATTATGACATAATAAATATATAACTGCAAGGTAATTTTGTTATTCTAAAGAAAAGAAACAGTATAATCCTAGCTATAAGCTAGTGGCAATCCCCCCTACTAAACTATCGGCTCTTCGGCAACAGGGGTCACAGTACATGTGCAGCTCTTAAACCCTGGAATTAAAAACTGGTTTACGGCTTTAAAACTGTCGGCCTCTACGATGTAAAAAATAACGTGCTCGCTGAATGCGCCGTACATAGCCTTTAGCGTCACTCCCTCTGCATCGGCGTTATATAGTGTGCTCGAGCCTCCCGAGTCAATCGGACAGTCATCCGGAGTATGGGTCTGTGTAATATGAAATATCATATAAATTCTCCTTTTAGGGGCTTTATTTATAGAGCCCGTCTGTATTTATTTATCCCCATATTATACTCTTAAGCGGCGTTAATCAAAAGCCTTTTAGTTATTAGTAATAGAGACCCGAGTGATTCTTCAGACCCTGCCGCTTTTCTATCCGGGACCGTAACATGGCCTTGGCCATTCTAATCATGTAGAAATATGTCTTTGGTTAAGATGAAGAATACATGTTTGTAATATTTGAGTAATTACCGGTGGTAAGAGAATATACTTAATGCTGTGCTTTGCAATTGTTAAACCCCTATTTTCTCTCGTAAACCGCCTCGTATAAGCCTATTTGCCCCTCATACCCTTCTGCGAAGAACAGAAACGTATCCCCCTCAGTGGGCTCAAAATCCCCGAAATATCTGAACTTACCGTTACCTACAGGTAGATCCATGTTCTTGTCTGCCACGAGAAAAATACTGTCCCCTTTCGATACGTATATACCGCTCTGCCCGTCCTTGGCCGAAGCCTTAAAGACCACCCCGCCTCCCACAAGCGCCCTGGAGCGGATAAACCTGGTAAAATCCCCTTCACCCCCGGGTATGGGAGTGGACGTATCCGCAATTACCCTAACGCCGCCCTTACCTACCGCATATATACCCCTTACACCTTTAGCGCCCGAGGCCTGAAATACGACGTCGCCGTTATCTAGAGCTTCTGGGTCGCGGCTGATGTTCCTTATAGTAACGGCCTTGTCTTCTTTGCCGGAAAGTACGGTATTCGTTCCCGCGACCACAGTCACTTTGCCTTTACTGTACTTATATATTCCGACGACTCTGTTTCCACCCCGCGCGGTAAAGACCATATCCCCACCCCCGATACTCACAGGATTCCCGAATTTTTTAAATTTGCCCTCGCCGCCCGGAAGTGAAGCATCGGTGTCTACTGCCGCTTCGAGCTTTCCACCCGAGTATATATATATGCCCGACTTTCCACCCCCGCTCCGTCCTCCGAACGCTAACACCCCGCCGCCCAGAGACACAGTCTCATCGAGCTTCTTGAATGTGCCTTTACCGCCCGGTATTTCAGTATTGGTTGAGGCAATTAAAGTCAGCTTAGTTTTATTGAGTAAATAGAGCGCACGACTCCGTCCCCCGGTATTGGCTGTGAATGTAAGCGAATCCTTGCCTATATGTTTAAGATCGCGAAATCCCTGGAACTCTGCATCAGAAGACTTATTCTTGGTCCCATTTTCCAGGAGTACATCTACTGTCCCGTTTCTATATTCGTAAATCCCCGCC
>QIHJ01000356.1 GCA_003229065.1 Candidatus Dadabacteria bacterium | reverse complement strand
AATACGGTCCGGCTCCCGACCCTGTCATCAAGCTCGTTACAGCCTACCACTACATAAGTTCCCGCTTTCTTGGCGGCTTCTCCAAGCACCTCTGTATCTTCACTTGGTATGACTACGGAGTTGTCCTGAAGAGCTATCATATAGTCCGTCCACTCATGCGGCGGGGTCTCGTAGCCCACAGTGTAATAGGCGGGATAAGCCGGTATGAATGATTCCGAAAACGTTACGAGCTCAGCCCCATTCTTTCCCGCATCCTCAATCAGCCTGCACGCTTTCTCGATAGTTTTGTGCTTATCCATAAACACAGGAGAAGCCTGCACCACTGCCACTTTTACCTTCTCTCTACCACCCAGAATAGTTTTACTCATCTCTTTTGCTCAGGGCGTAATAATAGTACTTCCGCCCTCGGGTCCGCCCTGCTGCTTCATGTGCTCCGCCTGCTGAGTAGCCCTTACCTCTATAAGTGTAAGGAGCTTGTCCTTAAACTCCTCTTCATACGCGCATACCCCTGGTACTATATAACCAAGCAATGCAATCTGGAGGAAATACTCGGTGTTGGCCTGGAGGAATTCTTCCTGAAACTGAGTCCCGTAAGCCTGGGATAAATTCGTAAATATAGTGTTTCCAAGCTCTCCCACTACTTCAGGCATGCTCTTTGTTCCCTGCACCTGCTGGTTGAAGTTCACTCCCAGATTAAATGCCATTAATATAGAGTTCGATATATTCCCGAGCTCCGGCTGCCCTGCTCCATCATTTTGCTGCCCCTGATTCTGATCTTCTTCCGACATTTTACTTACCTCCATTGAATTTGAAAATTAATTCTAACATATAATGGATTTAATGCCGATACGGCGGCACCGGTTGATTTGGGATTTGAAAAGTGTAACAGTAATAGGGTTATGTATATAAGGGAGATCAGGCTATGGCTATGATAGAAGGCGGCAAGCTTGTTGCAAAGACTCTTCACGAGCTCGGTGTAACAGACATATTCTCACTCGGCGGCGGGCATATCAATCCGATATACAACGCCTGTATAGATTATGGAATAAGAATTATAGATACGCACCACGAGCAGGGAGCCGCAATGGCGGCGGACGCTTACGGCAGGCTCAGGCGCAGGCCCGGAGTCTGCCTGGTCACGGCAGGGCCCGGATTCACAAACGCCATGACAGCAATAGCGGGCGCCTACTTATCAAACGCCCCGTTTATGATTATTTCAGGCCGCTCCGGAGTTGAGGAGAACGACAGGTTATCGCTTCAGGAGATTGACCAGCAGACTATGGCCGCTGCCGTAACCAAATGGGCAAGGACTGTCTATGACCCCGCCCGCATCCCGGAATATATAACTTCCGCCTACAGAAGAGCATTGTCCGGAAAACCCGGCCCGGTCTATTTAGGCATGTCCTACGAAGTCCTCTATCCTGAGTGCGATGAGAAGGACGTAGCTCCGTATGATATAGCTATTCCGGCGCATAAGATTAAGCCCGGTGAAGATTCTGTCGCCTCGGCGGTCGAGCTGCTGAAATCCTCACGTAAACCTGTCGCAATCGCAGGAAGCGGCTCCTGGTACTCGGGCTCAGATAAGGTGCTGGAAAATTTTATAGACAAGACCGGGATACCTCTTTACACGCTCAATTTCGGAAGAGGAATAGTCTCTGACGACCATCCCCTGTGCTTCGGCCCGGCAAGCCCTTCGGCCCCGAACGCCTTCCGTAATCTCACAGGCGAGGCCGACCTGATAATACTCTTAGGCATCAGGCTCAGCTTGTATATAGGATTCGGCAAGACATTTAACCCCAAGGCTAAAATCATACAGATCGATATCGATCCTGATGAAATCGGGAGGAACAGGACTGTAGATTTAGCTATTGCGGGCGATCTTTCAATGGCTCTTAGTAACATTACAGATTATATAGAAGCCAATCGAGTGAAACTCGGTTACGGGAAATGGTATAAAAAGGCCGTATCTTCAAAGAATCAGGAGCAAAAGAAGGTCGACAAGATCAGAAACTCCGATAAGACCCCCATTCATCCGCTAAGAGTCGCTAAGGCTATAGAGGACGTAACCGGAGGCGACGCGCTCCTAGTCGTAGACGGCGGGGACTGCCAGGCGTGGACAGACAGTAACTACAAGGTCAAGCGTCCGGGTCACTATGTAAAAGGCGGCCTTCTCGGATGCATGGGCGTGGGTGTGCCTTTCGCTATCGGAGCCAAAACGGCCTGTCCTCAAAAAGATGTCGTCCTTATCACAGGCGACGGTGCGGTGGGGATGAATTTCATGGAGTTTGAGACCGCGGTGCGCCATAAAATTCCTTTTGTAGCAGTTGTATGCAACGACCACGCCTGGGGTATGACCAAGCACCAGCTAGAGATCACCTACGGTAAAAAACGTCCTACAGTAGGGGTCAATCTCTCAAACACACCCTTTCATGAATTAGTCAAAGTTATGGGTGGTTACGGGGAGCTTGTAGAAGACCCTCGCGAGCTAAACGGCGCAATCAAGAGGGCTCTTTGCGCAGGAGTCCCGGCTCTTATAAACGTCCTCACAGACACTGAGGCCGTAAGCGGCGGCACATACGCAATTACAGAGATGATGATGTCGGCCAGTAAAAGATGACCGGACTATATGTTCATCAGAGTTCCAAAATCTTTTATTATTTGCCGCTTAGCGCTTTAAGCGTGGATATAACCTCATCAGGCTCCGCTCTCTTCGTATAATCAGCGTTGGCAAAAGCGAATTTTACCGTACCGTCTTTATCTATCACATATGTGCCTGGCATAGGCAGCTCCCAGGTGTCGTCTCCGTTGAACTTCGGTATGTCCAGGCCAAAGCTCTTATATAGATCGTGAAGTTCCTCAGGCAGTTTAAACACCAGTCTGAATTCGTTCGCTGTCTTGTTTCCGACATCGCTTAAAACCTGAAACTTCAAATCATTCTTCTCTGCAGTGGAAAGTGAGTTGTCTGGAGTCTGGGGTGATATCGCGACAAGTGAAGCGCCCAGCTGTTCTATTTCCGGAAGGTGATTTTTGTATGCATTTAACTCAAGATTACAGTACGGACACCATCCGCCCCTGTAGAAGTTTAAAACCACCGGCCCCTTCTGAAGTAAATCATTTAGGCTTACAGATTCGCCAGAGGGGTTGGGCAAGTTAAAATCAGGTGCTTTTTCTCCGACTTTAAGGGATGTTTCGGCAATTCCGCTATCCACTATCCTCCGGGTCGCGTCAAGCATTGTGTTCAGCACATCCGGTGGAACCTTCTTGCTAAACCCTCTATACAACTCATCTAACTCAATCTGTAGACTCATAAAACACCTCCGTTTATAAGATATCGATTGTTTAGACGACTTTTTTTAGCAATTGATTCAAATAAGTATTTTTATAGGGCTGCACTGAGGATTTATTGGGCGGTCTGATATTGCAGGTTTTTAATACGGCCAGGAAAGCTTCCTGCCGGACTCCGATCCAGGTTCAACTCAGCAGCTACTCTTTTAGTTTGTCATTCTGAGCGAAGCGAAGGTTCTCTCTTGTTAGTTTTAAGCCGTCATCCTGAACCATGTCCTGAACTTGATTCAGGATCAATTCAGAATCTCATCTTTTGCCTTTTTTCACGAGGAATAGGACTCCATCGAACAAAGCCACCAGAGTTACTTATGTACTGGCTAGAACTTACTGAAACCAAAATAAAGAGGGATTTAGTGTTCGTTGCCCTTCTCGCGCGGCGCCTGTCCGCCGAAGCTTTAGCGAAGCCGGGTCATTCTAAGGAACAAAGTGACGAAGGATCTCTTTACCCTTTCACCTTTTTTGATTTCCTCTCCCCAGCGTGGGAGAGGATTAAAGGAGAGGGGGATCATTTTGACCTTCCCGAACGTTTATATCGGGAATCAATTTTATCCCCTCTTTAGAACAATGCTACAAGAGTTGTTCTAGTACCGGACAGAGCTTACTGAAACCAAAATGAATGGGGATTTGTCTTTTGTCATTCCTGAATGTATTTATCAGGAATCCACGTTGTTTCAATGTCTTGGAAGTGCGCAGGTGGAATTTACACATTTTACTCATGCCTGTGCTAGGTCTTAAGCACAGCCAGAAAGGCCTCTTGAGGGATCTCGATATTCCCGACCTGCTTCAGGCGTTTTTTCCCTGCCTTCTGCTTCTCGAGGAGTTTTCTCTTCCTGGTTACATCTCCACCGTAGCATTTGGCGGTAACGTCTTTGCGTACGGGCTTGACGGATTCACGCGCGATAATCTTATTCCCTATCGAAGCCTGGATTACCACTTCGTAGAGCTGGCGCGGTATCAGTGAGCGGAGCTTCGAGATAAGCTCTCTTCCCCTCTCATATGATTTTTCCTTATGAACTATTATAGACAGCGCGTCCACCGGGTCGCCGTTTACAAGCACGTCCATCTTAATCAGCTCAGATCCCTTATAGCCCGCAGGCTCATAGTCCATCGACGCATAGCCGCGGGATAGGGACTTTAGCTTGTCATAGAAATCAAACACAATTTCAGCGAGAGGTATCTCGTACTCCACAATCACCCTGTCCTGGGTAACGTACCTCACGTCCCGCTGAGTCCCCCGTTTTTTTATACATAGATCGAATATCGGTCCCAGGTATGCGCCGGGGGTATGTATAGAAACTACAACGTAGGGCTCCTCTATGTGCTCAATCTGATCAGGTGTCGGAAGCTCACTCGGGTTGTCCACATAGCGTACATCACCTTTTTTATTCGTTGCCTTGTATACCACTGTAGGCGCTGTAGTAATTAATTCGAGCTCAAACTCCCTTTCTAATCTCTCCTTCACTATCTCCATATGTAAGAGACCCAGGAACCCGCAGCGAAACCCGAACCCGAGCGCAGCCGATGTCTCAGGCTCATAGACGAGAGACGAGTCGTTAAGCCCCAGTTTTTCAAGGGCTTCACGAAGCTTGTCGTATTCCCCGGAGTCTATTGGGTAGAGTCCGCTGAACACCATTGGTTTCATCACTCTGAAACCCGAAAGCGGACTGAGTGTCGGGTTTTCTGCGTCTGTGATCGTATCACCCACGTTTGCTTCGCTAATTTCCTTTATAGAAGCCGCAACAAATCCTACTTCGCCTGTAGTGAGGACCTTGACTTCCAACGCAGCAGGCGAAAATATGCCCAGCTTTCTCACTTCATAATTTTTTCCGGTAGACATAAGCTTTATTTGTGACCCCGTCTCGATTTTCCCCGCAAAAACTCTGATCAGCATGACGACTCCCTGATAGGAATCAAACCAGCTGTCGAATATCAGGGCCTTAAGCGGCTCTTTGGTTTTGTCTTCCGGCGCTGAGAGCTTCGCCACTATCTCTTCCAGTATTTCTTTTGTCCCGATTCCCTGCTTGGCGCTTGCGGGTATAGCGTCCTCTGCGCTTATTCCGATTACGTCCTCGATCTCTTCCCTAACCCTTTCCACATCCGCCGCAGGCAAGTCAATCTTGTTGATTACCGGTATAAGCTCGAGTCCCGAATCCGTCGCCATATAAGCATTGGCCACAGTCTGAGCCTCGACCCCTTGAGAGGCGTCTACGACCAAGAGTGCCCCTTCACACGCCATCAGGCTTCTGGATACCTCGTAGCTGAAGTCCACATGTCCCGGGGTGTCGATTAGGTTAAATTCATATGTGATACCGTCATCGGCCTTATAGTCAATCCTCACAGCCTGGGCTTTTATCGTTATCCCGCGCTCTTTTTCTATCTCCATCTGATCCAGGAACTGCAGAGAGCGCTCCGGTAAATTCCATAATCCTGTCCGCAAGCGTGGATTTCCCATGATCTACATGGGCTATAATTGAAAAATTCCTTATGTGTTTGGGTTCCATATGGCCGACTTAAGCTGAAGAGTTACTGCAATAAAGATTAGGTAGTATAAAGAAAAAGGACGTATATTCAACTAACTGAATTTATGGGAAGGGGTTAAATAACTTCACGTTAAATTAAACTACGCAGGTTCCCTCAGTGATTCCCGTTTAATACGCCGTGAATGGTTCTGCTAAGTTCGTCAATTTTATAGGGTT
>QIHJ01000234.1 GCA_003229065.1 Candidatus Dadabacteria bacterium | reverse complement strand
GAACATAAACACGCTTCCAATGGCTATACCGCTTGAGACCCCTTTACCCTGGTGTGTTCTGGTTTCGTGCTTAACTATCGAGGGGGTCTTCAGACGCTCGAGGCGGTCGGCAACTTCAAGGAGCCCCGCAAGGTTTGAGGCAATTATCTGAAACAGGGTCTCCTCCGCGGGCGTAATCGCCCGTTTCTCGCCCGTCTGCCCTACCAGTACGCCTATGCACCTGTTCTGGAGCAGGATCGGGACTCCGATGTAGCTCTCGTACTCCTCCTCGCCTATCTCGGGAAAGTAGCGGTAGCGCGGGTGCTTTGAAGCCGGCATAGCGGTTAATGGCCTGGACGTTTGATAAACGAGCCCCGTTAGCCCTTCCTCCGGTCTTAGAGTTATCGGATTTTTCATAGGGTCTACGCTTAGACCCTTCGTCGATCTCAGCGATAGGACGTTCTTATCGGCATCCCATAGGTATACCGAGACCACATCGAGGTGTAACGATCCTCCGATTTTATTGACTACTTGTTTTAATATCGTGTTGAGACCGGTCGACTTATTAACAAGCTCGCTGATTTCCTTTACTATTTTCAGGTGGAAGTCGGCTCTCTCGATCGTGGTTTTAGTAGTCATTCGCAGTTAATAGTCCTTATCTGCTAAATCTGTAATTACGCGCGGCAGTATATGAATTTCCCATATTTACTGTATATTTATCACCCGAAAAATTAACGCCTGGGAAAACTCGCTAACTCTGGTTAAATATAATATATTGAATTTACAAAATGTGCGGACCTGCTCCTCTTATATCAAAAATACCTGAAGTAGCTGCTTAAACCAGCGGGAATTTAATATAGACTAATCGACTTAGGGAATCAGATAATGACAGAGAAATCAAATATAGAAGGGCCTATCAGGGTAGCCGTAATAGGGTCCGGGCCTGCGGGTTTTTATGCGGCTGAGCACCTTTTTAAACATACAGAATACGAATTTCATATTGATATGTACGATAAGCTTCCGACCCCTTACGGCCTGGTGCGCTCGGGTGTGGCGCCCGACCATCAGAAGATAAAATCCGTTACCAGAGTGTATGACAAGATAGCGTCTCATCCGAATTTCCGCTTTTTCGGACACGTAGAGTACGGAAAAGACATTACTTTGGACGATCTCAAAAAGCACTATCATGTGATCGTATTCGCCACAGGGGCCGAGACCAACAGACGGATGAATATTCCGGGAGAGGACCTTAAGGGCTCGCACACGGCTACCGAGTTTGTGGCCTGGTACAACGGCCATCCCCATTACGGCGAGTCTCAATTTGACTTGTCCGCTGAGGCAGTGGCTATTGTAGGTGTAGGGAACGTAGCCGTAGACGTAGCGCGCATACTTTGCAGGACAGTGGAAGAGCTGGGCGAGACCGACATTGCGGACTATGCCCTCGAGGCGCTTAAAGAAAGCGGCGTCAAAGATGTATACTTGCTCGGGCGCAGGGGGCCCCTTCAGGCTGCTTTTACGAACCCCGAAGTGAGAGAGCTTGGAAAACTTGAAGACGCCCACGCTCTTACAAAAGAGGACGAAGTAGCTCTGGACGCACTCTCGGCAAAGCACTTAGAGGACAGCGGCGACGTAAGCGCACAAAAAAAACACGAGATATTAAGCTCCTTCTCTACACAAAGAGAACACAAAAAATCAAAAAAACTGCATATACGCTTTCTTTTATCACCGGTCGAGATAGTAGGTGATGAAAACGGAGAAGTAAAAGCGATAAAACTCGTAAAGAACGAGCTATATAAGTCAGAAGACGGGAGCATCAGACCCAGAGCGACCCAGGGGTTCGAGGAGATTCCGGTCGGGCTCGTTTTCCGCTCGATAGGGTATCACGGGGTGCCGCTTCCCGGAGTGCCGTTTCATGAAAAATGGGGAGTTATACATAACGAAAAGGGGCGCGTTACCGACCCTGAAACGAAGGAGCATATTCCGGGACTCTATGCTACGGGCTGGATAAAGAGGGGACCTACAGGGGTTATCGGGACAAATAAACAGGATTCTGGAGAGACAGTCACTTGCATTGTGGAGGACGCTGAAAGTGGTAAATTTAACCTTCCGAAAAACCCTGATCCCCAGAGCGTGACCGAGCTTCTCAGGGAGCGGAAGCCCGATTTTGTCACTTATGAAGACTGGCTCAGGCTGAATGAGCTTGAGATCGGGAGGGGCAAAGCGCTCGGGAAACCGCGCCGTAAATACACTACTATCGATGATATAATGAATGCGCTAAAGGAAAACGGCAGTTCTTAAAACACTCATACGGACTTATATTAAGCTCTCTTTTCACTGAGAGAGAGCCTTCTTCTGAGAGGGTCTACGCTGTCAATCCTTACCTTAATACCCTTACCGACTTCGAGCAGGTCTTTTGTGCTAATCGTTACCGGGACTTCCATCAGGTAATCAGGCAGATACACGCTTGCTCTTGAGCCGGATATCGAGCTCACTATGCCTGGAAGCTCTTTCCCCTGAATATCCTCGAAGTGCTTATACAGCCAGAACCTCACTCTACTCCTTTCAACTGCCCTTTTGTCGCGTACGCCTATTTCGATTCTCGGATACAGGTTCTCAAGCTCATCCTCGGCGTATGTGTACTCTCCCGAGGTCAGATGAGACACAATCTGCCGCTGCATTACGAGGTCTGTGTATCTTCTGATGGGTGAGGTGACCTGCGTGTAAACATCGAGTCCCAGGGATCTATGCGGCTCGGGGTTGAGTCCCACTCTCGGTGCGCGGAGGTATTTCACCACAGTGAGTGCATAAAGGGGGTCTTTGGTGTCATAGGTCCTCGCGTCTTCCGATATATGCTCGGGCTGTGAGCGGTATATCCCGGGAAGAGCGTTATCTCTGAGAAACTTTCCGGCAGTTGTGTTCATAAGTATCATCATCTCGGCCACTACTCTATGGGACTCGGTGTTCATGAAGTTCTTTTCTACCGTTATTGCCAAGTCGCCGCTTACCCTGATCTTAAGCTGCGGCAGCTGAATTATAAAAGCGCCTGCGTCAAGCCTCTTGCACCGAAGGCTATGTGCGATTTCTCTTAACTTTCTACCGAGGGTGTCGTTCTCAAAGTATTCAACGGCTTGACCATAGCTTATGTTCTTTTCTGTGTGAACAAGCGCGTTTTTAAAACTGAAGCTTTTTAGATTGAGCTCCTTATCGAAATTCAAAATGAGCGAGAGGGCTACCCTGTCTTCTCCTTCAATCAGACTGAATTTGTCGCGTATCAGCTCGGGCGGGAACATGTGGATACGCTTCTCCGGCAGATAAACCGTCTCACCCCGTCTTGCGGCCTCATTGTCGAGATCACCCCACTTCCTAACCCAGTAGGCTACGTTTGCTATGTGAACGCCCACTTTGAACCCTTCCTCTGTCTCCTCGATAGAAAGCGCGTCGTCTATATCCTCCGTGTTCTCATCGTCTACTGAGAATATGCGCAGATGCCTTAAATCCTCTAGCTCGTCTTCGCAAATACTTTTGTCCAGTATCTCTGCCGTCTCATCTTCCACTTTTTTAGGGAACTCTTCTTTTATCGAGAAACGTTTGAATATAGGGTCTTCGTTCTCATCCCACTTGCCGATACCTACCAGAAATTCTATCGCCCCTTCGACGTCTCGTATTCCGATCTCAGAAAGATAAGATTTGGCCTCTTGCGCTCTGTTATAGTTCTCAAGATATATTATATAATTTGTGATGAGCTCTACGTAATCCGA
>QIHJ01000076.1 GCA_003229065.1 Candidatus Dadabacteria bacterium | reverse complement strand
CGACAAGCTCTCCCTCTGTGATTTCCACACTTACGTCATTCAGGATATTGACCCGGTTTCCGCCCTCTTCGTAGAATTTACTTATGTGCTCGAGACGCAGTATCGGTTTTTTCATACGATTCCAAGAGGCTGTGAATTAGATAAAAAGTAGTGACCCTTACCAGTCGGATATCAAACACTATTCCTAGTATGTAAGAGTAATGATTGGCTGTCCTTTTTCAAGACCGTTACCGGGAAGGAGAACCCTCATCATGAATGGTAAATTTGAGTGTCTGTAATGTCCCTGCACCTTCTGAATCTGTAACCACTATCAAGACTTCGTAATCGCCCGAGTCCTCCATACCGTATTCCCAAGTGATGAGGCCCGTTGCGGGCTCGATTGTCATACCTTTGGGAGCGCCCCTCAAGGTGTAGTCAAAGCTGTCGCCGTCTGGGTCGAGGGCCTCTATCGTGTAGTTAAACTCCCAGCCGTCAAACAACTCGCGGGGCTCTGAAATTATCTCGGGGGGAGAATTGGGAATGACGATGCTGCCCTCTGCCATCCAAACCCCCTGCCCTATTTCACTTACCGGGATAACCGCGACAGATAGAGTGTCGCCTTTGCTAAAGGTGTCCTGCCACTCAATTACCTGATCCGTAATACCGAGTATTTCCTCACCGTTTAGCTTCCACTCATATGTAAAATCTATATCTGTGTTATTCACATTATCAGTTTCGACCAGGGCCTCGAAACCCTCCCTTACGTCCGGACTCAGCGTAGCTATGTGGATTCTGGTGATCCTCGGAAGTTCACGGGCGCCCTCGCTTGCTTTATAAGCGTATTCAGTGCCGCTCTGGTATTCCTCTTGTGCGTAAGATTCTTCATACACTTGTTCCGTCACGGTACCCTCAATTACTTCAGGATCGACGGTGTCTTCACTGCCGCAGGAGAATAATCCGAAAACAATCGCGGCCGTTAAAAGTGCGGGCGTGTGTATTGAGGAAACGGTTTGGAACAAGCCCTCGATCATTTTGAAGAACCTGCCATTTTTACATATTCTTTTAATCATAGCCAAATTGTATGGGTAGAAAATATAAGCTCAGTCTCAATACCGAGCATTACCTATTCGACCGTAACCTGGAATTTCTCAATCCTGCCGCTTCCGCCTTTAAAGTCAATCTCCACCCCGTATTTATCCTGCATACGATCGATGTTGTCATTCTCTGATAATTTTAATGTTTTTATGACACTTGAGTTAGCCCTGACAATAATTTTATTACCCTTATTGCTATTGCCGCGGGACTTATCTATCTGTTTTTTGATTTCTCTTATAATCTCATAGGACACAGTGTGGTGGGATTTAAGAAGCCCTACACCTTCACAATAAGGGCAAGGCTCGGCAAGCTCGGACAAGATGCTTTCCCTTAAGCGCTGCCTGGTCATTTGTATGACCCCGAAAGTAGACATTTCAAGAACTACGGAACGTGATCTGTCCTTCTTGAGCGCCTCGACGAACGCCTCGTAAATCTGATCTCTGAGCTTAGGGTTCCTTATGTCTATAAAATCAATTACGATTATGCCTACAAGGTTTCTGAGTCTGATTTGCTTAACGATTTCAGTAGCCGCCTCGAGGTTCAGACTGTATATAGTCTCCTCCTGGTTCTTGCCGCTCTGATACCTGCCGGTATTTACATCGACCACCGTAAGCCCTTCGGCTTCGTCTATTATTATATGCCCGCCCGATTTAAGCCACACTTGTCTCTTGAGTATCTTCTTTAACTCGTTCTCGACCCCAAAGTACTCAAAGATCGGGTCTTTCTTTTTATATAATTCGACCTTTATTTTAAAGTCGGGGAAATTGCGTTTGAGGTAATCCTTGATCTCCCTATATACGGGTTCAAAATCAATCAGTATTTTGTTAATATCGGCCGATATAAAATCCCTTACGGTTTTAATGTAGAGCTTCGGCTCGCTGTACAGTAACGCGGGGTGTTTTGCCGACTCACTCTTGTTCCTTATATTCTCCCACTGAGCGATCAAAGCCTCCATATCCTTTCTGAGCTCATCGGTCCCGGCCCCTATACTAGAAGTACGCGCAATAAGTCCATGGCCCTCAGGCTTCATTTCCTTTACCGCTTTACTCAGCCTGTCTCTTTCTTTCTGGTCGTCTATCTTTCTCGATATACCCACAATGTCGACCGTCCCGAGCAGCACTAAATACTTGCCCGGTATAGCAATATAGGACGAGAGTTTTGCCCCCTTTCCACCGACAGATTCTTTTAAAACCTGTACCAGTACATGCTGGCCCTCCCTCATAATATCCTGTATCAACCCTTTCACATCTTTATTACTACCCACTTCATCTGCATCGCTTTCAAAATATACATCATATAGAGAGTCTTCATTCACATC
Source organism: Candidatus Dadabacteria bacterium (assembly GCA_003229065.1). Lineage (GTDB taxonomy): Bacteria > Desulfobacterota_D > UBA1144 > Nemesobacterales > UBA2774 > UBA2774. The sequence goes on along the minus strand of QIHJ01000076.1, from coordinate 1,356 downwards.
CTCTACCGAGATAAAACCGGATTTCTCTAGACCTATGTCGATGAAAGCAGCCTGCATTCCGGGCACGACTTTCCCTACCACGCCCTTATATATATTTCCGACAATGCGGGGTTCAGCCTCACGCTCTATATAGAGCTCCGCAACCGAGCCGTTTTCCATTTTAGCTACCCTGGTTTCGTTGAATGTCACGTTTATTAAAATTTGGTTATCCATAGAAGATGCTGGCCATAAATTACGCTAAACTTTATAACGGTTATTAAGTATAGTCCATAAGTTATTTACATGAAAGCTTAAAAGGTGTAAAATTGGATTAATGGCACATATTACAAGCCCAAGCTTACGTAGTAATAAAAAGCTTGTGCCGTAATAAATTTGGCAATAAAAATTAATACGGTTTGTAAGAGCCGGTTAATTGCCGTTTAGAAATAAGAAGCGAATATTTACTGTATTGAAATAAGAAGCAAATGTTTGCCGTTTTGAAATAAGAAGGAGGTATTGTGGGATGTACTTGAGAGTTGTGCTCGCGATTTTCTTACTGTCGGGAATGGCCTTGGCACAGGGCAGCCTCCCCTATCCAAAAGACGGTACTACGATTTATGTTGTCCGTCCCGGGGACACTCTCTGGAAGATTTCAGACAGGTTCTTCGACAACCCACTCTTTTGGCCGCGCCTCTGGGATCTGAACCAGCAGATCGATAACCCGAGCCGGATATACCCGGGCGACGTATTATCACTTAAAATTCAGCCTCCGGCCGATATGCCGGTCGTGAAGATCGAGCCTAAATCCCAAAAGATATCATTTAAGGACATCGAGCCCCCGCCGCCTGTTTTTTATTACTCCCCCGGAGGGTCGGAAGGGTTCATATCCACCCACCGCTGGAAGCACATGGGGACAATACTGACTTCAGAGCCTCCGAAAATACTACTCGGTACGGGGGACATCGTATTTACAAATGTAGGCTCTGAACAAGGCGTCAGCGTAGGGGAAAGATTCACCGTATTCCGCACATCAAAGCACGTAGATCACCCTATCACCGGCAACAGGGCGGGGTATAAAGTAGCCATTCTGGGTGTTATAGAAATAATAGAAGTGCTGGATAAGAGGAAATCGACAGCAGTGATAGTCGATTCATTCAGAGAGATAACCCGGGGTGCTCGCATCAGACCTCATGAGCCATTTGTAAAAGAGGTAACGGAGAAGAAAGGGATCGAGAGGGTTGAGGGTTTTATTATCGAAACAAAGAACGATACGCAGCTTAGCGGAAAGGGCGATGTGATATATATGGACGTAGGTGAAGTTCACTCGGTAGTACCCGGTAACACTATGTCTATATATACGCTTCCCCGTAAGTCCTA
>QIHJ01000236.1 GCA_003229065.1 Candidatus Dadabacteria bacterium | reverse complement strand
ATTAACTCGGGGGGCATGTTGGGCCCGGCCATATATATCTGCGATAAAAGAAAATGCGTATTAACAATAAAAAAAAAGGGATATTCTTTGATTTCGGAGATACTCTAGCCTCTACAGACCCGCCGTTTATTATACGCATAGCAATGTCTATGAGAGAGGCGGGCCTGGATATCTCAAACAGGGAATTTGAGGTTAAATACGTGGAGGCAGATTACAAGCTCTACTTAAAATATAAAATAAGAGGGGGCATGACTCCAGAGGATTATAGAAATTGGTTTCTGCCATTATTATATGAATCTTTGCCCATAGAGGCTGATATTGAGGATTTCCGGCAAAATGTAAGAGCCGCTATGAGCAAGATTGAGTTCACAAGGGTTGCTATGCCTGGTGCCCTGGATCTGCTGGATAATCTTAAGAGCCGGGGCTATAAACTGGGCGTTATATCAAACAATGACGGGTACACCGAGAGTAAGTGTGAGGAGGTTGGAATTAACGGTTATTTTGATTTCATGCTGGATTCCACGAGGCTCGATATGATTAAACCCGATCCGAGAATATTTAACCATGCGCTGACTCAATCCGGGCTCTCGCCCGAAGAGGTTATACATGTAGGGGATATGTACGGATCAGACGTAATGGGGGCTAATAATGCGGGGTTGGACGCTGTCTGGGTAAACTCCAGGAATGTCGATAATCTGAGCGTAAAAGAAGTAAAGCAAGTTAATAATTTGGCCGAATTAATATCCATTCTCTAATTTCTTACGCGGATTATCCGGTATTTCCCAATTGATTATTGCCAGCTATTTCTCAAGAACAAGCTTAAGGAACCGTAAATGAAAGGCGAGATAAAGATTGAAGGAGCAAGGGAAAACAACCTCAAAAATATCAATGTTGAGGTTCCATGGCATAAGTACACTGTGATTACCGGGATTAGCGGCTCGGGAAAGTCCTCTCTTGCACTTGATACCCTCTATGCCGAGGGGCTGAGAAGATATATCGAGTGTCTATCCACGTATGCGAGGCAGTTTCTTGAAAGAGTAGACCGCCCGGACATGGACGACATTACCGGGCTTCCCCCTGCCGTTGCGATAGAGAGCAGGAATACTGTAAGGAACTCCCGCTCTACCGTAGGTACTACTACTGAGATTTATGATTATCTCAGGCTTCTCTATGCCAAGCTCGGAAAGACCTATTGTCCCGATTGCAATAAATTGGTGAGTCTCCGCTCCGCCTCAGATATAGCCCGTGAGTTATTAAAAGATCACTCGGGGGACAGGGTTTATATTACCTTCCCATACGAAAGTTCAGGTTTTTCAGCGCAGGAGCTTCTATCAAGGGGTTACAGCAGAGTGCTGATCGGCGGGGAAATGCAGGAGATAGAAGAAACCGACCGGTTCCCGGAGAATACAGAGGTACTGGTAGACCGTATCGCAATCGATAAAAAGTCCCTTTCAAGGATCGTTGATTCCATTGAGACGGCTTTTACGGAGAGCCGGAATATTCACGTTATAATCCACGGCGGCGAGCAACTATATTATTCCAAAGAGCTTGAGTGCAGCTCATGCAAAAAACGGTTCATGGAACCCACTCCTCTGCTATTTTCTTTTAATAGCCCGCAGGGGGCATGCCCCGAATGCAGGGGTTTTGGGAACATACTTAAAGCAGACCCGGACCTATTGGTGCCCGATCCTGAAAAAAGCCTGTCGGAGGGCGCAATCGAGCCGCTGACAAAACCATCTCTTAGGTCCAGAGAAACAAAGATGCTGGAATTTGCAGTTTCCCGGGGTATAGATACGGACAAGCCTTACAAGAGTCTCACTAAGAAAGAGAAGGATCTGATATTTAACGGAGGTGAAGGGTTTCGGGGAATATACGGGGTCTTCAGGTATATGGAAAGTAAGAGTTACAAAATGCACGTCCGGGTGTTTCTGAGCAAGTACCGCTCGGCGTTTGACTGCGACGTGTGCTCGGGCACGAGACTTAGAGAGGAAGCGCTGTACGTGAAAGTGGGCGGAAACGATATATCCGGGCTCTCGGAATTGTCCGTCGATAAGCTGGCGGAATTTTTCGGGAAGCTGTCACTGAGCGAGTATGAGAAAAATATCGCAGATGAAATATTAAAGCAGATTAATTCGAGAACGGATTTCCTCAATAAAGTAGGACTCGAGTACCTGACTCTATCCAGGCTCACGCGCTCTCTCTCGGGCGGGGAGGCCCAGAGGGTAAGCCTCGCCTGTCAGCTCGGCTCTACGCTCACAGAGACTCTTTATATTATGGATGAGCCCTCAATCGGTCTTCACGCGCGCGATATAAGCCGTCTGATTTCGCTCATACATGAGCTCAGGGACAGAGACAATACAGTGGTCGTGGTAGAGCACGATTTCGAGATGATCAGATCAGCAGACCACATTGTAGAGCTCGGCCCGCTTGCGGGAGAAAGGGGAGGGGATATTGTCTATCAGGGCAGCGCTAAAAAATTACTCCGAAACTCAAATAACTCTATTACAAAAAGGTATATATTGGGGGAGGAGCGGATAGAGACACCTACGAAGAGAAGAAAGGGGAGCGGCGGCAAGCTAACGGTTAAAGGCGCTACGGAGAATAACCTTAAAAATCTGACCGTCTCGTTTCCGCTCAGGACTTTCATATGCGTTACGGGAGTTTCGGGCTCCGGGAAGAGCTCCTTGGTGAACGACGTGCTCTATTCGGCATTGGCCAGGAGCTTCAGAGGAGATGTCGAGAGAGTTGGCAAGTTCAAAGAAATTAAGGGGGCTGAGTTACTTTCAGACGTGGTAATGCTCGATCAGAACCCTATCGGGAAAAGCCTCAGATCAAACCCCGTGACATATATAAAGGCTTATGATGAGATAAGGAAAGCAATTGCCGGCACGTGGCAGGCCAAATCGAAGGGTCTTACCCCATCTCACTTTTCATTCAACGTTAAGGGCGGGCGGTGTGAGACGTGTGAGGGTGAGGGGAGGCTAAAGATAGATATGCACTTTCTGGCCGACGTCTATGTCATCTGTGAGGACTGCGGGGGTCTGCGTTTTAAAAAAAACGTACTATCTGTTAAATATAAGGATAAAAATATAGACGAAATTTTGAAGCTTACTGTGAATCAGGCGATTAATTTCTTCTTTGAAATCCCGGCGCTTGGAAGAAAGCTTAAAATACTCCAGGACGTAGGCCTCGGGTATCTGAGCCTCGGGCAGCCGGCGCCCACGCTCTCGGGCGGTGAAGCGCAGCGTATTAAGATTGCAAGGGAGCTCGGCAAAAAATCGGGTCACGACATTCTGTATATTCTGGATGAGCTTACTGTATGGCCCCATGCGGAGGACGTGAAAAAACTCCTGGACGTTCTAAATAAGCTCATCTACGCCGGCAACACTGTGATTCTGGTCGAGCACAATATGGATGTGATAAAATCCGCAGACCACGTAATTGACCTCGGTCCCGAGGGTGGAGGAGCGGGCGGCAATATAGTTGTAGAGGGAACTCCTGAAGACGTGTCAGAGTCAACTGAATCCTATACAGGCAAATATCTGAAAGAAGCCCTATTAGAGTAGATCGCCTTGGGCGCCTTTGCTTAAGTCCATAAACACATTAACAACTCGTAATTAATCGAGTGAAACTTGAAAATCCTATAATAAGGTATATATAAGTACAGATAAATTCAGACGGAGTAACCAAATGGCCAACGGAAAACGGGATTACTATGAAGTATTGGGCGTTTCTAGAGACGCCAGTGCGGATGAGATAAAAAAGGCTTACCGAAAGCTCGCGCTCCAGCACCACCCGGACCACAACGACGAGCCCGGTTCGGAAGAAAAGTTCAAGGAACTCTCAGAAGCCTACGGTGTTCTTTCCGACCCTGAAAAGCGCGTGCGCTATGACCGCGGAGGCTTTGAGGGACTCGACGGTGTGTCGTTTGAGGATATATTCGGAGGGATAAATTTCGGGGATATATTCGGAGGAGCAAGAGCGGGCGGCAGCGTCTTCGATGACCTGTTCGGATTCGGCAGGAGAAGAGGCCCCGCAGGCGGAATGAGTGTTCAAGTGCAGGTGAGGGTCCCGCTTAAGACAATACTTACAGGCGGCGAAGAGAAGATTAAGTACAACCGTACCCAGACGTGCTCCGTATGCGAAGGGTCCGGGGCGAAACCGGGCACAGAGCCCATAAGCTGCGAGGAGTGCGGAGGGGCCGGGCAGAAGGTGTTTACCTCTCAGCAGCAGGGTATGGTGTTTCAGCAGGTTGCAGTGTGTGAAGTTTGCCAGGGGCTCGGCACTATAATTGAAGACCCCTGCACCGATTGCAGAGGAACAGGGAGCGTGGAGCAGGAAACCGAAATCGAGATAAAAATACCCCCCGGAGTGGACGAGGGGACAGCGCTCAGAGTTCCGGGGCACGGGAATCTGAGCACCCAGCCGGGAGGGCCGCCCGGGGACCTGATTGTGGTTATCAATACTGAAGACGATCCTAGGTTTGAGCGGAGAGGGTACCACCTGCAGCGCACGGAAAATATTAGCATATCAGACGCCGTACTCGGCATTAAATTAGATGTCCCGACTCTCCTGGGGGATGTGGAAGTTAAAGTACCTCCCGGCACACAGCCGGGTACTATAATGCGCCTCGCAAACGAGGGACTCCCCAATTACGGCTCGGGTAGGCGAGGGGATATATATCTGAATATCCAGGTCGAGATACCAAAAAAGCCTTCTAAAGAGGAAAGGAAAATATTTGAGCAGTTACAAGAGCTGCACGAAAAGAAATAATCTCTTTACCGGCATATCCCCCTTAACTGTGGGGGATACATAGTGAAATATTTACGGATGAGCAATAAAAAACCTGCCCTTCTCTTATTTCGTATTGTCGTCGGCATAAACTTTTTTATGCACGGGGCGGTTAGAGTTTGAGGTGATTATAGCGGATTTGCCGAGGGAGTGGTAAATGATTTCGGAGATACCTTTCTGCATCCTATATCTGTAAAGGCGCTTGCTTATGTAATACCCATCATTGAGCTGACCATCGGTATAATCCTCATAACAGGTTATAAGCTCAGATATGGACTTATTCTCGGTTTTTTGCTGATAGCCGTGCTGATCTTCGGAACCTCTCTATTATAGCAATGGGGAGTTGTAGGCACTCAAATGTTATACGCAATCTCTCTTTTTCTTATTCTTTATTTTGAGGATGATGAGGGTTAGCTTTAATTTGAGCTTTTAAATTCTTCTTTGCGACTTTCCCTTGCAAATTACATTTAACATTATTTGTTGTTATATAGCCCCAGAGCGAACGGGAAGCTCAGCACCTGCATGTCGTCGGGTTTCTCAGGGTCTCTCCAGCCGACATCGAGGAATACCTCCGGTACTTCGCTCGGCAGGTGTCTGAAATAAACGTAGCCGCTTACTGTCGAGCCCGGATATATAGGCCCTGAGACCAGAGCAAAAGTGAGGACGCCCTTGGTGCTCACAGGTTCCGCCTGGTAG
>QIHJ01000091.1 GCA_003229065.1 Candidatus Dadabacteria bacterium | reverse complement strand
AGAGTCTTCAGAGTCTTCGTTCACTGGTTCCCTTTCGACTACTTGAGCTACGGCAGCTACCCTTTCCTCGGGCGCAAGACCGATGAGCTTGACTCCCTGAGTGCCCCTTCCGAATATACTGATCTCTGAGGCATTCATACGTATCACCTTGCCGGCGTGTGTGGTAATCATCATTATCTGGGTCTCGTTCGTTACCTGAAACGCACCGACAACCCTGCCGTTTTTATCAGTTGTTTTAACTGTGATTACACCTTTACCGCCCCTGCCCGTGAGCCTGTAGTTTTTTACGAGCGTCCTCTTGCCATAACCCATTTCGGTAACGGTAAGCACCTGGGCTTCGGGGTTCTCTATAACCTCGAGACTCACTACCCGGTCGCCCTTATCGAGCCTGATCCCTATAACCCCCGTTGCGGCGCGGCCCATCTCGCGGACGGCCTCTTCGCGGAACCTGATGGCCTGACCGAAGTGAGAAGTAAGGAGTATCTCGTCATTCCCGCTGGTGAGCCTAGCATTGATCAGCTCATCCTCGTCTCTGATATTAAGAGCTATTATGCCCCCGACGCGGGGCTTTGAATAGGCCATGAGCTTGGTCTTTTTGACGATACCGTCCCTAGTCCCCATAATGATAAATTGATCTTCCCTGAATTCACGAACCGGGAGCACTGCGGCTACCTTTTCCTCAGGGGCCAGATTGAGCAAGTTAACCAGGGCTTTTCCCCTTGCAGTAGGACCTGCCTCGGGTATCTGGTGGACCTTTAACCAGTAGACCTTGCCTAAATTAGAGAAGAAAAGTACGTAATTGTGCTTTGAGGCAATAAATAGCGTCTCTACAAAGTCCGTATCCTTGGTCGTCATTCCGGTCCTGCCCTTCCCTCCCCTGCGCTGGCTCCGGTAGATGCTGAGAGACGTTGTCTTTATATATTCTTCATGCGTTATGGTTACTACCATGTCCTCGTCGGCTATGAGGTCTTCAATCGAAATCTCCTCTGCGCTATCGAGTATCTGGGTTCTTCTCGCGTCCCCGTAACGGTCTTTTATAGCAGCTAGCTCACCTGTGACTATTCCGAGTATCAAATGATCTTTATCTAAAATATCTTTAAGGCGTAAAACAGTGGCTAGAAGCTCTTTTCTCTCATCTAAGATTTTATCCCTTTCAAGCGCCGTGAGACGCTGGAGACGCATATCCAATATGGCCTGAGCCTGAATATCGGAGAGCGCGAGATTGGATATTAGGCCTGATTTTGCAGTTGCAGGGCTGTCGGAGCTGCGAATGAGCTTAATTACTTCATCTAAGTGATCAAGCGCAATCTTGAGTCCTTCTAATATGTGGAGTCTTGCCTCGGCCTTGGCAAGCTCGTACTGGGTACGCCTTGTTACAACCTCTTTCCTGTGCTCTATGAAATGGCTTATTGTTTCTTTGAGCGAGAGTACGCGGGGCTGGTTGCGGACCAGCGACAGCATTATAATACCAAAGGATGTGTCCATCGGAGTGTGCTTATAGAGCTGGTTCAGAACGACTTCCGCAATATCGCTTCGCTTGACCTCGATGACAAGCCTTATTCCGTCACGGTCGGACTCGTCCCTTATATCTGAAATACCCGTTATCTTTTCTTCCTTGACCAGGTCTGCTATACGCTCAATGAGTCTTGTTTTATTAACCTGGTAAGGAATCTCGTTTACTATAATTATTTCTCTGTCGCCTTTTTTCTGCTTTTCTATTTTGGCCTTGGCGCGGATGCGGATAATTCCCCGTCCTGTTTCATAGGCTTGACGTATAGGGGTTTTACCCATGATAAAGCCGCCTGTAGGGAAATCCGGCCCCGGTATGTGCGCCATTAACTCATCGAGTGTGATCTCGGGGTTATTGGCCTGTGCCACTACGGCATTTAGAAGCTCGGTAAGGTTATGAGGGGGTATATTGGTGGACATACCCACAGCGATTCCCGACGAGCCGTTTAAAAGTAGATTCGGTATCTTGGCCGGAAGGACAAGGGGCTCATGCTCCCCGCCGTCGTAGTTCGGGACGAAGTCTACGGTCTCTTTCTCCAGGTCTTCGAGCATCTCGCTTGCGAGCCTGTCGAGCCTGACCTCAGTATAGCGCATGGCGGCAGGAGGGTCGCCGTCTATCGAGCCGAAGTTGCCCTGGCCGTCCACAAGCATGTAGCGCATGGAGAAATCCTGAGCCATTCTTACGAGCGTGTCGTATATGGCCGAGTCTCCGTGCGGGTGGTACTTACCCATCACGTCTCCGACGATCCTGGCCGACTTTTTATAGGGTCTGTTCCACTGGTTGCCCATCTCGTCCATGCCGAAGAGGATACGTCTGTGAACGGGTTTAAGCCCGTCCCTGACATCGGGAAGTGCGCGTCCTATGATGACGCTCATCGAATAACTGAGATAAGACTCCTTCATCTCGTCTTCGATGTTTACGGGTAAAATCTGAGACGGTGTGCTCATTTATGTGGGCCCCTCCAAATATGCATAAATATTGGATAATAAGCTTATATAAGGGGATGCTAAAGTCAATAAATTTGCCCGCCAAGAATATCCCATAAATAATATTACGAGAATACTTTGAACAAAGCCCTGGCGGCTCGGTTTACAGGAGCATATTATTACTTGTACGAATATTATAATATGAAGAAAATACTAAAGAGACTGACCGGATTCGTTCTTAGGCTCATACTGATTGTACTATTGTTTACAGTAGCCTTGGTACTTGTATATAAATATGTAAATCCCCCTTTGACTCCTCTTATGGTTATGCGCTACGTAAATAGCAGCAGCGAGCACAGGAGTTTACAAAAACAGTGGACGGACTATGAGAGCATATCTGAGAATATGAAGCTTGCGGCGGTTGCCGCAGAAGACCAGAAATTCGCTACACACCGGGGGTTTGACCTGGAATCGATACAGGACGCCATAGAGGACAGGCTCGACGGAAGAGCGCTTAGAGGGGCGAGCACTATAAGCCAGCAGACTGCGAAAAACGTATTCCTATGGCCGGGGAGGTCGTGGACGAGAAAGGGGGCTGAGGCATATTTCACATTCCTGATAGAGAACATTTGGGGGAAGAGGAGAATTCTGGAAATTTATCTGAACGTGATCGAGACGGGTGAGGGCATTTACGGCGTGGAGAAGGCATCCCAGGTGTATTTCGGAAAGACGGCTGCCGAGCTTAGTGCCGAGGACTCGGCCCTTTTAGCGGCAGTGCTTCCGAACCCGGCCCTTTTATCTCCGGTAGAGCCCTCAGAGTACGTAAACGGGAGAAAGGTTTGGATTACGGGGCAGATGAAGAATCTGGGGGGGCAGCGTTATCTGCGTAAAATCGGGGAGTAAACTATAAGGGTCCGGCGAGAATCTAATTGACTTTCACACTAGTGGGATGTAAAAAATATAGGTAAGGAAAAATTAGCATTCGGGGGAAAGTATGGCTAAAGAAACAGCACTTATAACTGGGGCGTCTTCAGGGATTGGCCTTGAATTCGCGAAGCTCTTTGCAGCGGACGGATCGGACCTTGTGATTGTTGCGCGGAGAGAAGAGCGTCTTAGGGAAATTGCAGAGGAGCTCTCATCCACTCATGGTATTACGGTACACGTACTGGCAAAAGACCTTTCCAAGCCCAAAGCTCCAGAGGAAATATTCTCACACCTTAATAAAGAGAAAATACAGATCGACGTTCTGGTAAATAACGCAGGCTTTGGCAAGAAGGAAGTATTCAGCGTGACCGATAAAGATATTCACCTGGATATGTTGCAGGTAAACGTGACGGCGCTTACACACCTGACC
>QIHJ01000044.1 GCA_003229065.1 Candidatus Dadabacteria bacterium | reverse complement strand
TATCGCAGATGACGATGCATGAGGCTGAGCAGTATATGCGTGACGGGCATTTCCCGCCCGGCAGTATGGGACCTAAGATTCAGGCTGCCATAGAGTTTCTTCAGGCGGGAGGAAAAAAAGCAATTATAACGTCGCTTGATTGTATAGAATCCGCAATTAAAGGAGAGGCCGGAACTCAAATAATAAATAGTCACTAAGATTTGAGTGCTTTTTAGAGCTGGCCTATAACGAGGGGATGTTGAATTCAGTTCTTATTTATTTTATGATGGGGATGAGGGGGTTTTCAGATTTGAGGGAGCGTTAAAAAAAAGATTTTTGTATTGTGAAAACGGCAACAACGGGCTCATCGATAAGACAGAGGGGTCCAAAAAAATATCCTTAGGAGGTACGTATCATGGCAGTAGACAGAGTAAAGGCCGATAGGCCCGAAAATGGTAAGGCTTTAGTGAATTACGAGGAGAAACTTTTTCCGGATCACCAGGCTAATGAGGGAGAAAAGGCTCTATTCCTTATCCACTCGGTTCCGTATGAAGGATCGGTGGCCGGTATCAATATGCTTACGGCGATTAGAACGAAGAGGAAAGGCTATGATACCAAAGTCCTTTTCTATGGTCCTGCATCGGCTATACCAGCTTACAGGGGGTGGCCGAACGTAGGAGACGACGGTTACGGAGCAGGCTTACAGCTATACCCTAACCTCGTTAACAAGATGATGGATGAGGGTATTACAGTTTATGCCTGCCGTTTTTCGGCAGCAGCTCTTTTAGGTATGAATGAATCTAATTTCTTAGAGGGCGTAGTCCCGATTCATCCGACCGATATATTGGACATAGTGATTGAACATCATAGAGCGGGCGCAATGATGTTTAGCACATGGACTATGTAAGATAGTTTTTGGGTATATAGCTTTAGAGTGTTGATAAGAAGGAGAATTGTTTGACCGGTCGAGCATCAGTGGGCCGGTAGATGGTTCTTTACCCAAATAATTTAACAGGGGGCACAAGATGGACTCGACGACCCTTAAAGTAGAGTTGCAAAGTCTGGGACTTAGGATTCCCGATACAAAAGCTATAAGGCAGGGTGGGGCGGGGCCCACGGGTGGGATTCATTTGAAAATCCTTCCTGACGGTGAGGCGAATATTCCAGTAGTGGGTGATTTTGTTAAATCATCGCCTTATCACCTGGATGATATCAACGGAGAATACTGGATATTCAAGGACGATGTGGCCATGGTTCAGGTAGAACCGATGGGCAGTGCAAAGTTCTCCGAGCACAAGACTTCGGTCGGAGTATCGATGCAGAAGATGGGAATCCTTCACTGTCCGACTACATTTGCAACAACACTTCTTCAGACCTGCGATTTCTGGCGGGACGAGAGGAGGTGCAAATTCTGCGGAATTGAGCTTACGCTTAAAGACAGGAGCACGGTTGGGTTTAAAAACGCAAGGGGCTTAGTCGAGACTATACAGCTTGCAAAAGAGCTGGACGGCATCTCTAACATAGTTTTTACCTCCGGAGTTGCGCCGGATGAGGATAGGGCTTTGGAGAAATATGCTGAAATTTGCTCTCAGGTAAAGAATGAAACAGGGCTCCCCATACAACTGCAGATAATCCCCCCTGAAGACTTCTCATGGTTTCAAAGATTAAAGGATTCGGGTGTCGATGCACTAGGTATACACATCGAGACCTTCGACCCCGAGGTGTTCGAGCGTGTAACGCCCGGGAAAGCGAAAATAGGCTTTAATAGATATGTTGAATCATGGAAAGAAGCCGTGAGAGTTTTCGGGAGGTGGCAGGTGAGTACTTATGTGCTTGTGGGCATGGGCGAGGATTTACAAACAGTGATTGACGGCGCTCGGTTATGCGCCGAGATAGGCGTATACCCTTTTATAGTACCGTTTAGACCTGTTGCAGGGACGCCGATGGAGAATGTGAGACCGCCAAGTCCCGAAACCATGGAGTACGTGTATAGGGAAGCGGCAAAGATAATGTCCGCATATGAGGACGCAGCCAAGAGCAGTATAGCGGGGTGTGTGAGCTGCGGAGAATGCTCGGCGCTGCCGGATTTTGAGAAAGCGGCTCAGCGGGAGAACGTGAAGTTCAAGAAGCTTATTAAGCCTATTAAGGTGAGTTAACTCGATTACAAATAAAAGGTGGTTTTAAATGGCTCAAGATAATTTACGAATAATAGTGATAGGCGGGGGCGCCGGGGGAATATCCGCGGCGTCTACGTCCAAGGGGCTTTTACCTGACGCCTCTATTACACTCTTTACAGAGTTTGAGGACGTAGCATACAGCCCATGTGGTATACCTTTTGTACTGGGGAAGGAGATTCCCAATTTTGACAACCTGTTCCTTCAAACTGCGGAGCATTACGCAAGTATCGGTATCGACCTCAGGCTTCAGACCAAGGTTACGGGGATTGATCTGAATGAGCGTACGGTGAGTGTAGGCTCTGAGGCGTTTGAATGGGACCGCCTCGTGATTGCAACGGGTTTTGAGTACGACGAGCCCGATATACCGGGAATAGATTTAAACGGAATAAAATATATAAAGAACATAAGACGAGCAATGGAGTTCGACAAAGAGCTTGAGACCATGAAAAAAGCCGTAGTAGTGTGCGCGACTCCACTTGGAATAGAAATGGCCGGGAATCTTGCCCACAGGGGGCTTGAGACTCACCTAATCGACGAAGGCGGGTGGCTTATGTCTGAGGTTGCCGATCCGGATATAATGGAGCCTGTCAACGAATCACTGGAAGAGATGGGCGCCAAGATGCATTTTGGCACCAAGGTGCTCGAGTTTAAAGGGGTTAACGGAAAAGTTACAAGCGTACTAACTTCCGAGGGTGAGATCGAATGCGACGTGGTTGTTATCGCGGCACATAAGAAGCCCAATAACCACCTATCCAGTGAAGCCGGGATCGAGCTTGGCGCCACGGGCGGTATCTTGGTGGACGACCACATGAAGACTTCTGTAGATAACGTCTTTGCAGCAGGCGACTGCACCGAGATTGTCCATGGAGTGACGGATATTCCGATCCAGGGGCTTTCCGGGAGCCATGCTTATTCTCAGGGACGAATAGCCGGAGCAAACGCAGCAGGGGACGACCGTGCCTATGACCCAGTATTTATTCCCTGGGGGATGGTAGGAGGTCAGGTGCAGATTGGAGGCGTGTCTCTTGGCGAGACTCTCCATAAAGCGCTTGGAATACCGCACGTTGTAGCATTTGCAATGGGTATATCGAGAGCGAGATACTACCCGGGAGTGACCAGGATCCGCGTGAAGCTGATCGCTGACCCTGCAACGCACAGGGTGCTCGGAGCTCAGATGTCCGGAGGGGAGGGGATAAAGGAAAGGGCTGATTTTCTTGCCTTTGTAATTAAGCGGGGTGTTACGCTCGATGAGCTCGCATGGATGGAGAATGTTTACTCCCCACCCATAGGTGCACTGATGGAGCCTATCGCGCTTGCGGCACAGGCCGGACTCAGAGAGCTGTCGAAGTAGGATACCTGGCAGTAATGTTTGGAAATATATGACTCGGTGTAGGAGATAAAGAAATGGCATTCGGACACTGGTTAAGAAAAAACGCTGAAAAACACCTGCAGGAAGTGGCCGCGGATGATCTGATATCCCGCTATCCCGATTCCTGTGAAAAGCCTTACAGGGAGAAGGGGCTCGATCACTTATTTTGGAGGGGTATATTTGTTCCCGTTTACCTGATGATACCCTGGAGTATTCGAAAAAAAATCATTCTAGCCGCATCCTATCCCGGGGGGAAGCGCCCGGGAAAAAATTC
>QIHJ01000074.1 GCA_003229065.1 Candidatus Dadabacteria bacterium | reverse complement strand
CTATACAATATTTTCTGGGATGCCCCCAAGCCCCTTGTGGATAAAGAATGCAGATTGGGAATACGGGAAAGGACCACCTATGAAGGTAAAGTTCTTACCCCGGTTAAGACGCCTGATCTAAAGAAACTTATATTAAGAATCAAAAAATTAGGTGTAGAGGGGATAGCGCTCTCACTGCTTCATTCATACGCGAATCCAACTAATGAAAAGAAAGTTGCGCAATATCTGAGGAAGCTCGGAATACCGGTCTCGGTATCATCAGACATACTCCCTGAATTCAGGGAGTATGAAAGAACCTCAACTGTAGTTGCAAATACGTATCTCCTGCCGAAAGTAAGGTCGTATATGAACGCTCTCTCCGATAGCGTTAATGAACAAAGTATTCCGAAGCGTAATCTAAAGAACTCTAAAATTAAGAATAAGATTGCGATTATGCAGTCAAGCGGCGGCGTTATCACACCCGAGCAAGCAGCAGATGAGCCTGTAAGGATACTTCTTTCAGGTCCTGCGGGAGGGGTGGTAGGGAGCTACAAGGTTGCTTTAGAAATGGGTCATAGCAAGGTTATAAGCTACGATATGGGAGGAACATCAACAGACGTTTCACTTTGTGACAACGCTCCCGGGTTCACTACAGAGACGCGCATTGACGGGGTCGCCATAAAAGTCCCAATGATTGACGTCACCACAATCGGGGCGGGTGGAGGCTCTATTGCTTATGTCGATTCTGGAGGAGTGCTAAAAGTAGGACCCTTGAGCGCGGGCGCCGATCCCGGACCGGCCTGTTACGGGAAAGGTTCTTTGTCCACCGTTACGGATGCTAATGTGGTTCTCGGAAGGATCGATCCGAAGTGGTTTCTCGGAGGGAAGATGAGAATTTATCCTTCAAAATCAAAAACAGCACTTAGTAAGCTTGCCCGAAGTCTCAAAATGACAACACGTGAAGTGGCCGAAGGCGTTATCAAAGTTGCAAACGCTAACATGGAGAGGGCGCTTCGTGTGATCTCTATCGGCAGGGGTTACGACACTAGAGATTTTGCGCTCATATCTTTTGGAGGGGCGGGCGGGCTCCATGCATGTGAGTTGGCTGAGGATATGGAGATTAACACCGTGATATTCCCGAAAGACCCCGGGGTACTGTCTGCTATGGGCATGCTTATGGCCGATACATTCAGAGACTACAGTATAACTCGATTTTTGGGTGAGAAAGAAGATGCAGTGCGGGCGCTCGATGAATATTTCAAAGAATTAGAACAAAAAGCAAAGACAGATTTCCCTGGCAGCAGGTTAAAGTTTGAGCGTTTTCTGGATATGAGATATAAGAGGCAGGCTCATGAAATCACAATACCGTTCAGCAAAAATTTCATCCGAGTATTCCACAGAGAGCACAAAAAACTGTTCGGGTATATGAAACCCCACAGTGAAACCGAGGTCGTGACACTCAGGTTAAGGGCGGTCAGTAAAAAAAAGAAACTCGCACGGCCCGAGCTTGACACTAAAAAGAGAAAAGTGAGCTTTATTAAAAAACCCCTAATTCTAGGCGGCAAGGAAATAAGTGCTAAAATATATTTGAGGGATGAGTTTTACCCGGGGTTTAAATTCAGTGGTCCTGCTATTGTATTAGAGAAAACCTCGACCCTTTTTATTACACCCGGATATAAATGTGAAGTAGACAGGCGGGGAAATATTGCAGCTGAAAACTGAATCGAAATTGTGTGTAAATGCTTTGAATTTTGCTCAGCCCTAAATAATTCCGCACTATTGGTGATTTTTAGCATGATTATGTAATATAGTTCGCTAATTATGA
This sequence comes from Candidatus Dadabacteria bacterium, assembly GCA_003229065.1. Classification (GTDB taxonomy): domain Bacteria; phylum Desulfobacterota_D; class UBA1144; order Nemesobacterales; family UBA2774; genus UBA2774. The sequence goes on along the minus strand of QIHJ01000074.1, from coordinate 2,004 downwards.
AGGAGGAGGGATAAGACCAAAGTGAAAAAATCGAGTAATTTAATATTGGGCGGCGGGATTACGGGTCTCGCGGCAGGTTGTGTGTCCGGGCTCCCTGTATATGAAGCGCAGAACGTACCGGGTGGAATCTGCTCGTCATATTATTTAAGACCGGGAAGTAAAGAACAGCTCTTTAAAGCTCCTGAGGACGAAGAAGCGTATCGGTTCGAGATAGGTGGCGGGCACTGGATTTTCGGCGGTGACCCTGCGATCCTGCGTTATGTTAAATCACTTACGCCGGTAAAGTCATACAAGAGAAAATCGGCAGTGTATTTTAGTAAACAAGACCTTTATGTTCCTTACCCTATACAGAACCATTTGAGCTACTTAGGGAAAAAGACCGCATCACAAGCGATCAGTGAAATAATAAACGCGCCAGAGGGTACGCCAAGGACAATGGGCGACTGGTTAGAGAAGAGTTTCGGGAAAACGCTTATGGAGCTTTTCTTCGCTCCGTTTCATGAGCTCTATACAGCAGGGCTCTGGACCGATATAGCCCCTCAGGACGCCTATAAGTCTCCGGTGAATCTTAAAGTAGCCGTGCAGGGGGCAATGGACAAAGCCCCTCCTGCTGTTGGGTACAACGTCACGTACCTATATCCCAAGCAGGGACTTAATACGATGGCTCAGAAAATGGCTGCTGACTGCAATGTAATTTATGATAAACAAGTTGCGAAAATAAATACAGCAAAGAAGGAAGTCATTTTCTTAGACGGCTCGGGTGCGCATTATAAAAGCCTTATATCGACCCTCCCGTTAAATAAAGCTATGGAGATGGCGGGAGTTGAAATCGACCAGGAGCCCTCCAGCTATACATCTGTGCTTGTCTTAAACATAGGTGCCCTAAGAGGCAGGAAATGTCCCGAGGATCACTGGCTTTATATTCCCGACAGCGATTCCAAGTTTCACAGAGTGGGATTTTACACTAATGTGGACGTCTCATTTATGCCCAAGAGCTCAAGGAAAGCCAAAAACCGTGTCAGTATCTATGTTGAAAAGGCGTATCAAAACGGTAAGAAACCGAGCACTAAGGAGATAAAGAAATACTCTGACTCTGTAGTAAAAGAGCTTAAATCCTGGGGGTTCATTACTAAAGCCGAGACCGTTGACCCTACATGGATAGACGTCGCTTACACCTGGTCTATGCCGGGTTCAAATTGGCGTGAAGAAGCCATAAAAGAGCTTGAGAAAAAAGGGGTTTACCAGATAGGCCGGTACGGCAGGTGGGTATTTCAGGGTATAGCCGAGTCCATAAAGGACGGGTTTTTTATCGGCGGGGCGTTTAGGTCCAGATGATTTTTTATAGCTCCTTTACAGTTTGATCCTTAGACTAAAGTCAATATTTACCAATGACTTAGTTTGAAGGAATTATTAAGCTTGAATTATCTGTTTAGAACTCTTAGGAACTCTTTTTCATACTTTTTGGCAGTTTTGGATATATCGAATTTCTCTCTTACTTTTTTTGAAGCAGATTGTAACTTCTTTTTATTCTCGGACTGAGAAAGAATCTTATTAATGAATTCCTCAATCTCCTCTTTTTCACTTTGCCTTGGGATTAATTCGCAAAAATCTCCCACATACTCCTCAATAGCACCCACATTGGAAGAGATTACAGGCGTACAGGATGATATCGCTTCAAGTATTGTTAAAGGGACGCCTTCATACAGAGAAGGTGCTAATAATAAATCTGTAGATTGAAGTACATAGTCAATGTCATTTCTCTGATTGAATAGAAAGACGCGGTTCCGCATATTTTTTTCGTTAATAAATTTCAGCACATTGCTCTGCAGTCCGCCCGAGCCTATCATATAAAAAAAGTATGAATAATCCAGAGATAAAATCCGTCTTACGATCTCTAAAAACATCAGGGGGCGTTTCTGCTCCGACAATCTTCCTATAAATCCGATCAGCTTTGAATCTGCTTCCAATCCCAGGTCGCTTTTAAAGCTGTTTTTGCCTTTTCCT
>QIHJ01000009.1 GCA_003229065.1 Candidatus Dadabacteria bacterium | reverse complement strand
ACAATATCACAGGTGAGTTTCTAAGCGGGGCGCTCACCGGTAAGATCGATGTCGATACGACCGGGCCCCGGGCTAAAATCGTCTCCGATATCGAGCTCAGCGGAGCATCCCTGTCCACAGGTGATATGGCCGTCAATATCGCTAAGGCCGATTTTGATTTTTCCGGACTCCTGCCTCAAAACTCTCTACCCGAAGGCAGTGGTAAGTTGGCGGTTCACGCTCTAAAGCTGACTAAATACGGGCAGAGCTATACATATAAAGGCGAGATAAACACCAAGACAGAGGGTGGAACCTTATTTATAGAAGACGGGTTTATAGTTGATAGAGACTCAAAGGAGCTCAGGTTCACGGGAAAGATGGTGGATTCACTGAATGAAAAAAGACAACTTCAGCTCAGCATGCCCGGCATTTCCATACCGGTTGTAATGAATATTTTGCAACCCCTTTTACCAGAGTCCATGTCTCAGGCCAAGACCGAAGGGCAAGCCGATTTAGAGCTTACCTTTTATAATCTATTCTATCCGTCGCAGAGATGGAGCGGAAAGCTCGGAGTACTGCGCGGCGCTTACTCGGGAATGCTCTCACAAACTGAGCTAAATGTAAAAGAGGTCTACGGCACTATTACGATAAAGGATGACGCTCAGTCCGGGAACCCGCTTTCTTCGTTTATGGGCGATCATCTGAAACTAAGCAAATCCATATATCAAAAGTTTCTTAGCTCCATCAAGGATTTTGATACATCTCAGGATTCTGATTATCTAAAGATAGGCGAGCTTCGGTACGGCATAATAAAAATCGAGGATATCGACTGCCAGCTCGAAGTCGACAGGCACGAGCTGAATTTAAAAAAACTCACATCCAAGATTTATAGGGGGGGGTTGTACGGCACGGGCGTATACTCGTTTGAAGCGGGTGATTTCAATATATCCTTCTTGTTCGACGAGATTAGCCTTGAGGCAATATCTAAAAGTATATCGTCTGAAAAAGACTATATTACAGGGAGAGTAAACGGTCTTGCCTGGATTTCAGGGCAGGGCGGTGATTTAAACACCATAAACGGTCCGTTTAAGTTCTGGGCCATAAACTCCGGCAAGGAGCAGAGAAAAGTCGGTGAGGCTCTTCTGGATAAGCTCGGCGCCAGAGAGAGGTTCATCCTGGGTTCATCCAGGGGTTATGATAACGCCGAGATTTCTGGTTATATTAATGACGGAGTTATAACGTTTAAAGTCTTTAATATTTCAAACTCCATATTGGGGTTCAAGAACCTGAATATACAGGCCGATCCCAGACAGAACTCGATATCTATAAATCATTTAATTTCTGTAATCCGGGAATTGGCCAGAAGGGCTCTGACAGGAGGGCCCACAATAGAAACGAATTAAAGGAGGAAAATCTATGACAATACCGAATTTTAGAGGGTTTTACTTTATACCGCTTGTAATGTGTTTTTATCTTGTATCGTGCGCGACTATAACAGTTAACGTATATTTCCCGGCCGAAGAGGTGAGGGACGCCTACTCAAGCCTTGAGGAAGAATTCCTGCTCGAAGACGGAAATGAAGGCGCCTCGGGAGAAGAGCCTTCGGACACCGGCGTTGTCAAACCTACGCCTGCGCCGGAGAGCAGCATCAAATACCGGGAAACACCTACACTTAAATCAGAGACTAAGGTTATTGTTCTAAGAAAGGAAGTGGCTCTTGATTTTGGTGATTACGCATGGGCGCAGGGCAATATCTCAGGGCAGATAACCGAAAAAATACGAAGTATGCCCGAAGTTATAGACGCCTATAAGAGCAGGGCCAAACGAAAGAACGTTATTAATACCATGCTCAAGAATAAATTGGTAAGAGAGGGGAGTGCGGGACTCCTGGTTAAAGCGGGCAACCTTTCGTCCTCACAGGAAAAGGCTTTTAACGGAGAGAATGCCGACCGGAAGATAATCATAAGAGGGATGGCGAGGGCCATAGTCGAAATTAACAATTTAGAGCCTACACGGGAAAACATCGATAAAGTGCTCCCTGAAGCAGGAAGACAGTTCGCAAGCGTTAGAAGAAGCGAGAGGTAACAAGCTCTCCATACAACCGTAGCCTGAGAACAGGTTCAGGCTATATTGTCTCATTATTGCAAATCTGATCACAGCCCCGGGCATTCTCTTTAATATCGGAGGATGCCCGCAAGGTTTATCGCGATCTACAAAGCTGTAAAATTTACCTGACATACCGTTTATAATTTTGGCCTTTACTTTCTATCGATAATTACTTATTCTGGATTGGTAAGGGGGTGTAATATAAAACGAGCTGGGAGGATAATGGTGATGTATAAAAGTACCGCTCTTTGTATATTGGTCACGGTTCTTTCCTTTTTTATCATTTCAGGTTGTAACACCGGAGGCGGAAGCGGGAATATAATAATTAACGGCTCCATTTCAAACTCTGGTCAATTCGGCACTTTTACTGTTACGGTTTCAGAAGATAACTCTAGGCTCGATAGGACTAATACTGACGGGAGCGGCAATTTTACACTCAGGTTCCGCTCTTTTACCGGAAACGTGACTATCAGGTTTGAATCGAGCACGTTCGACGCAGAGCGGGCAGGCATTAGAGTCACGGAAGACAGTACCGTCGTAATGAACTTTACACTCCAGCAGAGCCCTACGCTCATTATTATAAACAGCTGGCAGGTTTTTCAGGACCCGTTTTTTATAAGAAACGACTCTCAGTTTACTCTTGTAGAAACCCTGATCGATTTTATCATGGATGGAAACGGCGGGAACTGCATTATTTCAACCGGTACGAGCTCTGCAACTATCCGGGTGAAGAGCATCGACATAACCGGCTGCCGTGAAGGCGTGCGCACACAGGATTCGGGCTCTGTCGTGCTCGAAGCCGATGAGGGTATTACGTTAAGAGGCAGCAGAGACGCTGTTATAACTTTAAACGAATCCTTTGTTTCAATAGGTGAGTCTTCAAATCCGGTAAACAACAGCGTGCTAATCGAGTCTGCCAATCAGTTCGGGATTAACGCCGCTGGTAACTCGACGGTAATTATAGACCCTCAGAATAATAACTGTACTGTAAGCGGCGGACGTATGGCAGTTAACATCAGCGGCAGCGCGACTGTAGATACCTCTGGCTGTACGCTTTCAGATGGATAATTGATAAGCAAACTTCGTCAGAGTATTTTGTTCACAAAAAATATTATACACACCTGAGTCTTTATCTCCGACCATCTGAATATTTCCTCCCATAATGCTATAATCTCCTAATACTTTGTAAGCCAAACTAGCTTGGAGGGAATAAATGAATAAGGATAGCCGTCCATCGGGGTTCATACGTTTTATGTTAGGCTCGACAAAATACAAGATGTTTAATTTTATGGTCTCCCTTATATTACTGCTGATACTCTCCGCCGTTCTCGCAGGGGTTGAGTACGGATACTTGGTGATAAATACAATTAGCACAGTTGTATTTATCGCAGGGGTATACGCAGTGGGTCAAGAAAAAAGGACTTTAATAATTACAGCAATTCTAGGGTTACCCTGGTTTTTGTCTGAGTGGGCTTTCACTACATCCCCGCAGTCACTATTCGCAAGCATCCTGTTCTGCCTTTTCGTAACAATTACCATTCTCCATCATATTCTGAAATCAAAGAATATTACTGCCGATACACTATACGCCGCCGTCTGCGTTTACTTACTGCTCGGTATCCTTTGGGTATCAATTTACGGCAGTATCGAATACCTGTCTCCCGGAGCGGTATTCGTATCCGACAGTTTAGGGAATTCGGGCAATATAACAACGAATGATCTCAT
>QIHJ01000388.1 GCA_003229065.1 Candidatus Dadabacteria bacterium | reverse complement strand
GCTACAAGGGTGGCTACGGCAACAGAGGCCACGGCTACAAGGGCGGCTACGCCAACAGAGGCCACGGCTACAAGGGTGGCTACGCCAACAGAGGCCACGGCTACAAGGGCGGCTACGGCAACAGAGGCCACGGCTATAGAGGCGGGCACGGCTACAGAGGCGGACACTACTACAATCGCGGCTATTACAGACCTTACGGATACAGACCATATTACAGATACCCTGTATACTATAATCCCTACTACAGACCCTACTACCCTGTTTACCCGATATTCCCGTTCGCTATAAACTTCGGCTTCGTATTTCATTAATCAGGCGTTTTGACTGCGCCGTCCAAGTCAGTCGTAAACCCGGTTCTGTTGTGAATAGCGCATGATCTGGTACTCTGAATTGCTGTTCTTAATTACCAAACGGCAACTCGGAACATTCATGATAAAAGCGATAATATTCGACATGGACGGGGTGATGATCGACAGCGAGCCTCTGTGGGAAAAGACAGAGAGGATACTTCTGAGGCGGCGTGAGATCGAATACAGCCCCGATTACAGGGACCAGATAGTGGGGCTCAATCAGAACGACTCGGGCAGGCTATTGATCAAAACCTTTGAGCTAAGCGAGACAATCGAAGAAATAATAACGGAAAGGGTCGAAATTCTGACTGCTATATATGAAAAAGAGCTTGAGACCGTAGAGGGCTTAGCCCCTCTTCTAGACAGCTTGATAGATCAAAAACTCCCCCTTGCAGTCGCTTCTAGCTCCCCGAAGCGCGTGATAAATTTTGTATTGGATATGTTTTCTTTAAACGACTACTTCTCTGTAGTGGTTTCAGGGGAATGCACTGAGAACGGTAAGCCTCACCCTGACATATATCTTGAAGCGGCAAGACTCCTGGGCATAGAACCGCAGGAGTGTCTGGCTATTGAGGACTCGATAAACGGTGTCCTCGCGGCCAAAGCGGCAGGAATGCTATGTATCGCGGTACCTGATAAGAGACTGACTCCCGACAGGTTTGAGAGAGCGGACCACATTTGTCAAAGTTTGAGTCAAATAAGCCTTGATCTGATCAAAGACTTTAACTGAATCCTTGGGCTACTAATCTGTAAAAGCCAAATAACCGGGAACTATTAATCCTACAACCGGGATAAGCCATATAATGCCTACCCAACTCGGTTTGCCTCTCATCTCTGCAATCTTCATACCGACTATTATGAATATGACTATATTTACGAGTGGTATAAGAAATAAAATTATCCACCACCCGGGCTTGTCCGCAATCTTGCACAAGAGATAAAGATTGACTATAGGTATCCACGCAAGCCACGAGTTCTCTGTATTGGTTTTATTGGCTATGACCTGGAGGCTATAAGACAGATACACATAGAAAACTATAAATATTATAAAACTGAACACATTATCCATAAATTAAATCCTCCACATATAAAGATATTGAATTATCTCCCTAGAGAGTACTTACTGTCAACTCTTTATTATAAGCGGCACCTACTTCCTACCGCTTGTAGGAGGCGCCATAAACTCAGGTCCTACGGGGTCTTTTATGGTCTCGGCCAGTATGTCGTCTATCTGAGAGAGCGCGTCTTTATCGAGTGTCCATCCGAACATATCCTCTATCGGCTCAAGCTGTGAGGGCCGCCTTGCGCCCCAGAGCGCAATGTGGCCACGGGCCTTGTCGAGCACCCAGCGCATTGCCAGGTGGATAACTTGCTTCCCATAATTTTCCTGAGCAAATTTATCTAATTTCTCAACTGCGCTTAAGTACTGCCCGAACCTGGGTTGTTCGAATTTCGGATCGACCTTTCTTATATCGTCTCCCTCGAACTTCGTATCCGCCTTCATCCTGCCGCTCAAAAGCCCCCTGCATATGGCTCCATAAAGGAGCATCGTAATACCGTGAGTGTCGCAGTATGGCATAATCTCGTCCTCTATACCTCGCTCGAACATGTTATACGGGGGCTGGGATGTATGTAGAAGAGAATTATCGCGAAAAATATCTTTCTGCTCCCCGGTGTAGTTGCTCACGCCAATCGCCCTTATCTTGCCTTCATTATGAAGCTCCTGCATTGCGAGGGCTGCCTCCTTGATAGGTGTCTCAAAGTCGGGCCAGTGTATTTGGTATATATCTATATAATCGGTCCGGAGACGTTTGAGTGAGTCTTCAACCTCTTTTTTGATACGCGCCCGCTCTGAATTTCTGAATACCTTCCCGCCAGTCCAGTCAAGCCCCCCTTTCGTAGCGATAACGATCTTATCCCTGCCCCCGTATTCCTCTACAGCCTTGCCCACTATCTCCTCTGAGCGCCCGAAGCCGTATATAGCGGCAGTGTCTATTAAATTAATACCGTGATCAAGCGCCCTGTGAATCGTATCTATAGACTCTCGCTCTTCGCTCCCGCCCCAAAGCCAGCCCCCTATCGCCCAGGCCCCGAGCCCTACCCTCGATGACTCGATATCGGTCCCGTTTATAGTTACATATTCCATATTAGCGTCCTCCGTTTATTAGCACTCTGTGTTTATTTGACGGCCAGGGCCCTGAGCATATCCCCGGCGTGCGGATAAGGGGGAAACACTAAACTTAGCCTTAGTTTACCCCAATTCAAAGCTTCGATTCTCTTTTATTAAAGTTCCCGCAAGACCTTTGAATACTACCGAAAGCTTGCTCGTTTCCTCTATAGTTTATACTATTTTACTTGTTGAAAGAAACGAGAGGACACGACCTGACTAAATAAAATTTGTTTGACTCCTGTTATTTTGATGTATATTATACGTAAGGGATGATCATGAGAATTTTAAATATATTCCTGGTTCTTAATATCTTTATCTGCTACGGAGGGCTGGGCTGGGGTAATGCTTATTCCGCAGCACCTTCTACGATGGCTCAAGAAAGCTGTCACAAAATGGGTCACGAAAACAACCCGACTGAAAATCCGGTTACGGTTATAGAAGGTTCAAGCAATGAAGGCAGTTATAATGCCTACTGTTGCTATGATACTCTCATAAATTCCTCAAGCAGTGAATATTCCAAAGTAAACCTAAGCGTTACTCTCGTAATGCCTATTACCTATTTTTACGCGGAAAAATACGAAAGCGTAAAATCATCTCAGGACCGATTGCTGAGAGAACACGATCCGCCCGATTTACGGGTCTCTTATTCTACCTTTCTTCTATAAATTCTTCTCGTTAATCAGCACCGCTTCCTGAACGTTTTACTACAGGTAAGTGGTATTCTTTCATCACAACACATATTTTTTATATTTATCTAAGTGGAAAAACCCCTTGACCGGAGGTAATAAATGAAGACTTTTATGGCTGCACTCGCATTAGTATTGTTAATGTCAAGTAATATCTCAGCAGAAGATATTGAAACCCTGGATTCGTTTATTGAGGAAGCGCTTATAAGTAACCCTCAAATAAAAGCTGCGAGAGCCGGAGCCGAATCATCAGCACAGCGACCCTCACAAGAGGGCTCGCTGCCCAATCCCATAATCGGGGGCAGGATCAAAAACGTGAGCTTTTCCGAATTCACGCTGGGCGAAGACCCCAGATCCGACATACAGGCCTTTTTTGCACAGGAGATACCCTTTCCCGGCAAGCTGTCACTCAAGGAAAAAATAGCCGAAGAGGAATCGAAATCTCAAAGATGGGTCGCAGACGCGGTATCCAGAAGAGTTATCGCAGAGTTAAAAGAGGCCTATTATGAGTGGGCGTTTATTAATAAATCGATTGTGATTACCGAAAGGAATAAATCGATTGTGATTACCGAAAGGAATAAAGATTTGCTTATAAGCTTTTTAAAGATTGCGGAAGCAAAATACGAGGTCGGAATGGGAATACAGCAGGATGTGTTCAAGGCCCAGGTCGAGGTATCGGGGTTTATCGAAAGACTGGAGCTTTTAAATGAAAGAAAAGGGATAATAGAAACAAAACTAAAAGAAATATTGAACCGTCCTATTGATTCTTCATTAGGAGAGCCTGAGGAAACCATAAAATCAGAACTCACCAAAACACTGGCTGATATTACCGAAGCCACATCAGAATATGCTCCGGAGCTCAAATCCAGGGCTGATTTAATTGATAGCAGTAACGAGTCTTTAAAACTAGCCAAGAAACAATACCTGCCGGATTTTATATTGGGGGCTACATACTTTAACCGAGACGGGGGTAACGGTGATCTGGATGACATATGGCAAGTGAGCCTCGGTCTAAGAGTTCCACTCTACTATTGGAGAAAAGAAAGGTTTGGCGTTAAAGAGGCAGCCCTTGATGTCGTAGAAGCTCGCGAAAATTATGAGGCTACAAAAAACAATCTCCTATTTCTGGTAAAAGATAAATATATTAAAGCAACCACGGCTGAAAAACTTGTAGAACTCTACCAGACCGGAATCATTCCCCAATCAACACTCTCGCTTGAATCCGCAATCTCGGGGTATCAAGTTGGGGATATAGATTTCCTCACGTTGCTGGATAATCTGATTACTCTTTTTAACTTCGAGCTTGAATACTACAGACAATTAACTGCTTATCAAAAAGCCCTGGCACGGATTGAGGAAATTACCGGACTAGAGTTGATTAGAAAAGGACTCGCCACTTCAGAAGGCGCCGTAAACAATAACGAAATTGGGAGAAATCAAAATGAAGAGAACGAATAATAAAAGGAAAATATATACAGCCGTCAGCGTCTTAGCTTTATTCTTAATAGCGGCTTTAGCACTTTACAATTACGGCTCTAGGATACCTCTTCTCAATAAGATCCCTATTTTTGAGGAGCATGAACACGTTTACAGACCCGTACTCGGTGAGGAGGGTGAAATCGAGTATTGGACCTG
>QIHJ01000002.1 GCA_003229065.1 Candidatus Dadabacteria bacterium | reverse complement strand
GTATTCGCGCTCTCGACCCCTATCGGCATATTGGCCGGGGCAGACGCACGGCACTTTCTGAGTGGGGATACACTCTTGGTAGTTAAGGCTTTTACCCTATCGATTGCGGCAGGTGTATTCCTCTATATGGCAACGCTTCATGAGGTTTCAAACGCGCCGTTTATACGGCACTGCGCAAAACCCAAGTGCTTTTTGTTCATGATCCTCGGACTCCTACTGACTGTATGTGTGAAAGTAATACTTGAGCTAGGACACGCGGGATGAGGGCTTCAGTCGAAACTTCTTAGCTTCTCAGTGCTATACTCTCAATTATGCACGTGTGTCTTCTGAGAGCGAAGAAGCTTACCTCTTCGTGATCACATCCTTTACACGCGGAAGAAAGATTGTTGATGCCGCGGTGAATTTATTAATAGTAAACAGTGTTGTCGGGTTTAACGGGTTGGGTGATTCATCTTGATCCCCTGTTAAGCCGAATAGAACCCCTTAAGAATCAAACGCAATTCCGGCGCAGCGCTGCCCCGTGAAGGGATCGAGTATTGCCAATAACCTGGCACCGGCAATGCCGGTTCCTGCATGGCTGTGTTCAGTGAGGTAACTGCTATGAAAATCTAACTAGATAAGTGCTTCCAATCTATAGCTCATGACCAAAATTCCCCCTGATATTTCATGACTGTGACAAGAATTGTCGCCCTATAGCGTTATATCTGCTCTTGGCACACAAAATTAGTAGTAATTAAGGGCGGTTATGAAAATTGAGTCGTGTGGCATGGGACTTGCACAATTTACGGTCAGGGGGCTTTGTGTTTTGTATATACCCCACAAGGTTAATATGAAAACAGAAAGACTAATTGATAGCGCACAACATGCAGGATTTCCGAAATTGCTGTTCATCGCTGTCATCGGTGTCAGTTTAGTAACGCTCGCGCTTAGCGCTGCCGGGGGGTTTTACGGGTTTTTTCCACAATTGGTGCTTTCATACTTCCCGGCTCTTACGGCTGTAACGGTATCAGCCGCTTTACTCTCCGGCATATTGTGTATTGTCCATAGCTCGATTGAGAGAAACGGATACATGCGCATACTGGGGGTTTCTCTAATCAGCGCGGCAGTGATAGGCGGGTTCAGGTTCTTTATTGCGGAGGGCTTAAGCATTGCAGGGGCATCAAAGGGAATTTATATCGCGCTGTCTACTCCCGCTGTATGGCTATTTCCTGCCGTGACCGTGATACTTGGCGCGCTTTTGCTTCTTAGAAAACGAATCGCGGAGAACACCGCGGCGCATGACAATGTATTTATAGTAGCGGCATCGGTCATTCTTGGAACCGCGATATTCGCAATTTACATTATTTCCAAAACGGCTTACGTGACGGAGGGTATTGGCGGCTCTTCTTGGAATTACTGGCAGGAGCTGCCCATAATCTTTACTATCTCGGCGCTCGTACTCACTTCATGGTTAGGCCGACGCGAGAGGTCTTTTTTCTACTATGTGCTCCTACTTAGCCTTGCCCCTCTGTTATGTTCGGAGGCTCTATTGGCACTCGGGTATTCAGCCCCTGCTTCTTATTTGCTGAGAGCTTTCGCCTTTTTTGTTCCCGTTCCTGCACTCGCAATTTTGTATTCATATAACTTAAAGGGACTGAAGATCACACGTAAAGCCCTTGTGAGCGCAGAGGCGGAGCATGATAAAGCACTTGTTGAGAGCGATAAGGCAATAGGAAAGCTTAAACAGGAAATATTGAGGCTAAGAGAGGACGAAGGTATATACAAAGCGCTTTCCGGCGGCTTGAGCGTGGGGGCTTATATATCCTTGGGAGACAGAATCTTATATGTAAATAAAGGGCTTGAAACACTTACAGGAATGACGCAGGATGATCTGCTCGGAGTGAAGATCGCTGATCTGATACATCCCTCCGACCGTCATGAAGTCTCTCTAAAATCGGCTCAGATGCTCCAGGGTAATCAAGCGAAACCCTACAGATACAGGATAAAAAATAAAAACGGCGTCCCCACGTGGGTGTCGGAGACGGTAACGAAGATCGTTTATGGGGACGGGGAAGCCGTTTTAGGAACATTAACGGATATAACTGAGACCAAGCGTGCGGAGGAGATGCTCGGAACGCTTTCCAAGAGCTCTTCTATGGGTATATACATAGTGCAGGGCGGTGAGCTGAAGTTTGTAAATTCCCAGTACTGTGCTTACACCGGGTATAGCGAGGAAGAGCTTTTGAGCTCTCCGCCGGAGGATTATATCTACAGCCGGGATAAAGAGGAAGCGGCAAGCAATACGAGTCTCATGCTGAGGAGCGGTGAGTCAACACCCTATGAGTATAGACTAGCCCGCAAAGACGACGAGCTGCGATGGGTGATGGAAACGGTTAAAGAAATCAATTTTATGGACGGGCCCGCCGTGCTCGGGACAGTATCGGACATTACCGACAGAAGAAGTGTGGAGGCGATGCTCAGGACGCTTTCAAACAGCTCTCCCATAGGAATATATATAGTACAGGAAGGGGAATTTAAATTCGTAAACCCCGAGTTTCAAAAGTACCTGGGCTACACAGAAGAGGAGCTTACCGGCAGTGTGTCGCTCAGTTACGTTTACGCAGAGGACAGAGAAAAATCAGAGAAAAGCGCTTCACGGATGCTCACGAGCGAGAATACCAACCCCTATCACTACAGGATGGTTCGAGGCGATGGCAGCCTCATGTGGGTAATGGAGGTAGTGAGATCGATCCAGTACCAGGGGGACTCTGCGGTGCTCGGGACAGTGATGGACATATCGGAGCGCATACAGGCAGAAGAGCTCTTCGAGACTCTGTCTGAAGGCTCGCCGATCGGGGTATACATACTACAGGACCATAAATTTCAGTACGTAAACCCCGAGCTTGTGAAGTTCCTCGGGTACAGGAGGGAGGAGCTTGTACAGACGAATCAGTGGAAACTCGTGTATCCGCAGGACCGCCCGGAAGTAAGGGCAAGCAGCACGCTTATGCTCAAAGGTGAGAGGCATAACCCCTATGAATACCGGATTATTAATAAAAACGGCCAGATAAAGTGGGTGATGGAAACCGTCACCTCGATACAGTACCAGGGGCGGCGCGCCGTACTAGGAAGCTTCATGGACATAACGGAGCGCAAAAAGTCTGAAGTCGAGCTGTATCATGCCAAAGAAGCCGCCGAGGCCGCAAACCAGGCAAAATCGGAATTCCTTGCAAACGTTAGCCATGAAATACGCACCCCTCTGAATGCGATACTAGGTATGACGGAGCTCACGCTGGAGACAGAGCTCTCGGGAGATCAGAAGGAGACGTTAAGGGTGATCCAGAACTCCTCGGATTCGCTCCTGGGGCTCATAAACGACATTCTAGATTTCTCGAGGATAGAGGCGGGACAGATGGAGATAGAGAAAGCGGAAATGAGCCTGAGAGAGCTTGTAGAAGGTGTTGCCGAATCTCAATCCGTAAGGGCGTTCGATAAGGGAATCGAGCTACTATGCTATATAGACCACGACGTGCCGGACCGCCTCAAAGGCGATTCGACCAGGATTATGCAGGTGCTTGTCAATCTGGTCGTAAACGCAATTAAGTTTACTGATGCGGGAGAGGTGCTCATAAACGTCATAATGGAGGACTCACAGGCTGCCGGTCAGAAGGAGCTTCACTTCAGCGTTACCGACACGGGGATTGGTATACCCGAGAGTTACAGAGAGAGTATATTTAAGAAATTCTCACAGGTGGACAGCTCGACTAAGAGATCTTTCGGAGGTGTGGGGCTTGGGTTAAGCATATCGAAGTCTCTGGTAGAGCTTATGGGCGGCCGGATATGGTTT
>QIHJ01000169.1 GCA_003229065.1 Candidatus Dadabacteria bacterium | reverse complement strand
AAAACGTCAAGCGGCAACCAAACCTTTTTACGCCCTATAACTCGCAGTACTCACCGTCGTGAACCAGGTTCTTGCACGGGTAACGCCAGTCATCCTCAGGGGAATAGAATAGTTTCCGAGATTCGGGCGGCCCCCATGTACCCGCTGGGTAACCGTACATCTTGATCTTAGAGTCCTCCTCCCAAGCCTTTAGAATCGGGTCTACGAACTTCCAGCAGGCCTCCACGGCGTCGTAGCGTCACCGAGTATGCAGTCCAGTATTAGACGCTCATAGGCCTCGGGTATGTAAGCGTCCGTAAGCTCCGAGTAACGAAAGTCCATCCCGACTTCTTTGATGTCAAACCCGGCGCCAGGCTTTTTCATTCCGAGTTTAAGCAATATCCCCTCATCGGGCTGAATCCTGATGATCAGCTGGTTAGGGGTGGCGTGAGCAAGCTCTGCCTGGGAAAATAAGTGGTGAGGAGTTTTCTTAAAATGTATTACAACTTCGCTCACACGTGTAGGAAGGCATTTGCCCGTCCGAATATAAAACGGCACGTCGCCCCAGCGCCAGTTGTCTATATAAAGCTTAACAGCGGCGTAAGTGGCCGTGCGTGAGTCGGGCGCTACGTCTTTTTCCTGCCTGTATCCTAATACTTTCTTTCCCCGTATCTTAGATTCGATATACTGTCCCTGCACAGCGTACTTTTCCACATCCTCTGGTTTTATAGGCCTGATTGATTGAAATACTTTGACCGTTTCGTTCCTTACCGAAGTGGCGTTAAAAAACGAAGGAGGCTCTATAGCGATAGTTCCCAGTACCTGGAGCAGGTGGTTCTGAATCATGTCTCTCATGGCACCGTAGTGATCGTAGTACCCACCTCTATTTTCAACCCCTATGGACTCTGCAGCCGTAATCTCTACGTGGTCCACGTAATTACGGTTCCAGAGGGGCTCGAATATACCGTTTGAAAAGCGGAGTGCGAATATATCCTGTACGGTTTCCTTCCCTAGATAATGATCGATCCTGTAAATCTGGTCCTCATCGAATATTCTCTGAAGATCGGCGTTAAGCTTCTGTGCCGATTCCAGATCGCGCCCGAAGGGTTTCTCTATAATTATCCTTTTCCAAGATGCCCCATTGTCCTCATTCTGGAGCCTCTTCTTCCCCAGGTTCTTTGCAATTGAGCTGTATAAGCTCGGCGACGTGGACAGGTAGTAAATATAGTTCCCCCCGATTTTTAATTTTGAATCGATGTCTGAGAGCCTATTTTTTAAATCGTCGTAGTGTTTGAGCTGAGTAGCGTCGAATGCCTGGTAATAGAGGTGCTTGGAAAATGGTTCGAGCAATTTTTGATCAGATTTTTTGAGTCCGGCATATGTAACGATGTCTTCTCTTATCTTTTTACGAAACGCATTGTCAGAGTAAGGCGAGCGGCTGGTACCCAGTATAGCAAAGCTATCGGGCAGCAATTTCTGCCTGTACAGGGCATAGAGCGCGGGCATCAGCTTGCGCTTGGTCAGATCACCCGATGCTCCGAATATTACAATAATACAGTTGTTGTTATCTGCCATTTTAACACCTCACTCTTATTACGTTCCACTGATTACGCAAGAACGCCTGAGATTTAAAGCGGCTTTATGCTAGCCCGCATTTACAAAGGTTTCGGACCGGGGGACAGAATGACTAAATTCTTATCCCTCCCGGCATATATATTTTTTGAATGTCAGTCTTTTTTCTTAACCGCATGCCCGCCGAACTGGTTACGGAGCGCAGCAATCGTTTTCATAGAGAACGAGTCCGAATCCCGCGACGCAATCCTTGCGATTAGTGATGCCGTGATGATAGGCGCAGGCACGTTCTGGCGTATAGCTGCCTCCACTGTCCATCGCCCCTCACCGCTGTCCCATACATAGGGGTCCAGATCCTCGAGCGTCGGGTCGTCCTTGAATACCAGCTCTGCAAGCTCAAGAAGCCACGAGCGAATCACGCTTCCGTACTGCCACACTTTGCTTACAGCTCTCAGATCGAGGTCGAACTCCGAGCTCTCGAGCACCGCGAACCCTTCGGCATAGGATTGGAGCATTCCATATTCGATTCCGTTGTGCACCATTTTCACGTAATGTCCCGAGCCCACCGGACCACAGTAGAGGTAGCCGTTTTTAGGCGCAAGGGTCTTAAAAATCGGCTCAACATACTTGCATGTCTTTTCATCGCCGCCGTACATGAGACAATACCCTTCTTTAAGTCCCCACACTCCGCCGCTTACTCCGCAGTCAATAAACTCTATGCCTTTGGGCTTGAGCCCCTTAGCCCTTCTCTGAGAATCCTGCCATTCCGAGTTTCCGCCGTCTATAATTATATCGCCCTTCTTAAGTAGCTTTTTAAGGTCTCTGATGTTCTGGTCCACCGGTTTACCCGAGGGAACCATTATCCATACCACTTTGGGTTTCGGAAGTTTTTTTACAAAATCAGCGAGTGATTTAGCCGGTATAGCCCCTTTCTTAGCAGCTTCGTCTATGGGTCCCTGAGTTAAATTATAAACCACAACTTCATGACCGTCCCTCATAAGACGCTCAGTCATATTACCGCCCATTTTACCGAGTCCTATCATTCCAATTTTCATACTTGCCTCCTAACAAATTTATTTGTTTTCCAGTCCTTTGTAATATCCTTTTTTAATCGTATCACCATAGAGAGCTACTGTATACTGTTAAGTAACGCCTGCATATTTTCCGACACCGTACCCTTGGAATTATAGACACTCGACCCCGCGACCAAAACACTCGCGCCGGCCTCTACTATGAGAGGCGCAGTCTCGGTGTCGACTCCCCCGTCAATACCAATAGGCACATCGAGCCCCCTATTGTTAAGCATCTGTTTTATAGCCCGTATTTTATCGAGCTGGCTTTCTATGAACCGCTGCCCCCCGAAGCCCGGGTTTACACCCATCACCTGCACGAAGTCTGCGAGATCAAGGACGTATTCTATAGAGTTTTCAGACGTGGCAGGGTTAAGCGTTACACCGGACTCTATACCAAGCTCTCTTATAGATTGGAGCACTCTGTGTAGATGAAGGCATGCTTCCTGATGAACAATAATCCTGTCAGCGCCCGCTTTAACAAATGCTTCTATGTATTTTTCTGGCTCTACTATCATAAGATGCACGTCGAGCTTCATCTTAGTAAGCGGCCTAAGAGCAGAAACCACTCCCGGGCCGAAATTAATATTGGGCACGAAACGCCCGTCCATGACGTCTATCTGAATTACACTTGCCCCCGCTTCCTCGGCCTCTTTAACCCCTTCTCCGAGTCTGGCGAAATCGGCGGACAGAATAGAAGGCTCAATTATTACCATACTGTCTTCAAGCTCCTGGAATGTGTCATTTATATCCTATGAATCATTTCGTTTCTGATATCTTATACCGCTTTTAGCTGCGACAATTACTTCGCTCGCAGTGCCTATGAATATGCCGTATTCAACTATGCCTGCCTTCTGGCCGAGTTTTATTGTCAGTCCCTCGAGGTCGTCGATCGGGCCGAAATTAGTATCTAATATGTAGTTATTCTGATCGGTTTTATAGGGCTTGCCGTCTCTTTTCCTTAGGACCGGTTTTGACCCTAGTGATTCGAGATACTTAGCCACAGGCATCCATGCAAACGGTATAACCTCAATAGGCACGGGCCAGTGTGTTCCAAGCTTGGGCGAGAGCTTACTCTCATCCACAATCATAATATTGCGCTTGCTTGACTGCGCAAGCACTTTCTCTCTAAGAAGCGCCCCTCCTCCGCCTTTTATCAGGTTTAGCTCGGGGTCGACCTCGTCCGCCCCGTCTATGGTGAGGTCAAGCTCCTGCCTCTCATCAAAAGTAACTATCGGGATCCCAAGCTCTTTCGCTCTCTTATCCGTATCTATTGAGCTCGGCATGCCTACTATATCTTTTAATCTCCCTTCTTTATACCTCTTCCCTATCTCTTCAAGAGCAAACCTCACGGTAGAGCCCGTTCCGAGCCCGAGCACCATGCCTGACTCAATAAAATCTACAGCGCTTATTCCGGCCTCTTTTTTGAGCCTGTCCTGAAGACTTACCCCGTTATTCTGAG
>QIHJ01000143.1 GCA_003229065.1 Candidatus Dadabacteria bacterium | reverse complement strand
TATGCCTTCACCGATACGTGCTCCCCTCACTCTGGAAATCCATCGGGATTAATCTTACGGAACCGAGGCCTTATGCCGTATTGGAAGAGGATTACAAATTCGAAAAAGAGCTCACATGCTTTTTGCCCGTCAAGATTACATACCGTGATAATGGGACTATAACGGCGGCTCCCGTCACTATTAACGGCTCGGGGGATTTTACGTCCCTTGCAAAAAGCTCTGGTTTCATTGAGCTTGAGGAAGATGAAAGTTATTTTGAGAAAGGAAATGCATTCCCGCTATATCTGTGGAGAGGACAACCGATATGAATGTTAAACCGATCAGACCGCTCATTGATAATTATGGGAGAAGGATAAGAAAGCTCAGAGTCTCTCTTCTGGATGCGTGTAACTTCCGCTGCGTTTACTGTATGCCGCTCAATCCTGTATTTATGGATTCATCCCGCTGGCTTCGCCCAGATGAGATCGAGAAGGTATGCTCTACTTTAGTTGATTTCGGATTGGAGCAGATAC
The DNA here is from genome assembly GCA_003229065.1 of Candidatus Dadabacteria bacterium. Lineage (GTDB taxonomy): Bacteria > Desulfobacterota_D > UBA1144 > Nemesobacterales > UBA2774 > UBA2774. Next base: position 3,372 of record QIHJ01000143.1, on the reverse strand, counting down.
GTTTAACGGGCGGAGAGCCTACGTTAAGGGACGATTTCAGGGATATTGTGCTTCGTCTGTCTACCCTTTCGCTAGATAAGCTCGGGCTGACCACAAACGGTTGGAATTTAACGAAAGAGCTCGATTTCTTAAATGATTCTAACTGTAAGCATATAAATATAAGTCTGGACTCGCTCACTAAAGAAATTTTTAATCGCATCACTAAAAGAGACTATTTAGATAAAGTGCTGGATTCGATATTAAGCGCCAAACGGCTCGGATTCCATGTGAAGATAAATACCGTCTTGATGAGGGGAATTAACGACCATGAGATATTCGATTTTATAAAATTCTCAGCCGAGCATGACGTGGAGGTCAGGTTCCTGGAGCTGATGAGTATAGGGCAGGTAAGCGGCTCTAAAGATAAGCTCTTTGTTCCAGCGTCCGAAGTAATTCAAATGATCTCAAGCAGGGAAGAGTTGACTGGTGAGCAGTCAAAATGCGATTCGACCTCTTTTAACTTTAAAACCTCCTCCGGGGCGAGTATCGGGTTTATTGCCTCCGAGACTCTTCCGTTCTGCCACAACTGCTCCAGGTGGAGGCTCTCTGCAGACGGTTTTTTAAGGGTATGCCTAATGTCTGAGAAGGGAATATACATACGGGATACCGTTCCTGAGGACTATAAGCTCATATTGAACGAGCTCCTTAAAATGAAGCCGTATAGAAAGATTGAGCGCGTAGAGCAGGATATGTATAAGATAGGAGGCTGATTATTGAACGGCGGAAGGTTGAATAAGTGGTATTTAAAATGTCATCTGACAAAAACAGGGGCTTGATGACGTGGCTGGTATAAAAAATATTGCGGTGAAAGCGGATATGAAAAGGGATTCAAGCGTCCACAGCACGCTCTTTCAAAACGGGTATATGTTTCATCCGTTTGAAATCTCGGTTTCTGGTTACTCAAATTCGGGGAAAACGACTTTAATTACGCGTCTTATTGAAAACCTGACCCCGGAGTTCGATATAGGTTATATCAAGCACGATGTGCATAAATTTGAGATGGATAAAGAGGGGAAGGATACAAAGCGAGTCTGGTCAAGCGGAGCTTCTCGCATCTCTATTTCAGATTCCTGCCATACGGCCCATATTCATAAGGGAACTCCGACACAGATGGAGATGCGGTCAGCATTTAACGGTTGTGATTTTGTCTTCCTTGAAGGTCTCAAGAATGCGCGGGTCAATAAGCTTGTATTAGTCGATGATAAGAGAGAGATTCTCAAATCCGTATCTAAGGGTGAAATCGAGAATGTAATCGGCTTTATAGGACAGGAAGATACGATAGACGACCTTCCCGTAAACGCGCCTTACTTTAATCGGGATGACGTACCCGGAATCTCCGATTTTATGAGACAGCACCTTTTTACATTAGCCGCAAAAATACCGCTTTACGGTCTCGTGTTGACCGGAGGCGACAGCAGCCGCATGAATAGGGACAAGGCCTTGCTTTATTATCACGGACGGCCCCAGGCAGAGGAGATTTATGGGCTTTTGTCTGAGGTTTGTAAGCAGGTCTATATATCATCTAAAAAGGATCAGTGGAGAGGGAAGAGCTTGGGTAAACTCCCTGAGATACATGACATATTCCTTGGGCTGGGCCCGCTTTCGGGCATCCTGTCCGCAATGCAAACTCATACTCAAGCGGCCTGGTTAGTGGTTGCCTGCGATCTCCCTTATGTGAACCGCGGGACTATCGAGACGCTCGTAAAAAATAGAAACCCCTTTAAAATGGCCACCTGTTTCAAGAGCGCTCTCGGTCATCTTCCCGAGCCCCTCTGCTCGGTCTATGAACCTAAAATAAGGATCAGGCTCCTTGAGAATCTGGGGATAGGAAACCTGTCGCCCAGGGATATTTTCATGAATTCATCAGTAATAACGGTTGATCAAACAAAGCGCGAAAATCTCGAAAATGTTAACAGTGAAGAGGAATATAAAATAGCTAAATCCAAATTAGGTGATGGAGCCGGATTATGAAAGAACCAAAAGAACTGAATATTCACTACTATGCGGTATTGAGAGAGAAGGCCGGCAAGACCGAGGAAGATATAGAATCATTTGCCTCCACTCCGCTCGAGCTGTATAAAGACCTTGCCGGGAAATACGGGTTTCCTCTCGATGCCAGGAGCATAAGGGTGTCGATTAACGAGGAGTTTCAAAGTATGGATACCGCTCTATGCTCGGGGGACTGCGTCATTTTTATTCCCCCGGTGGCAGGAGGTTAATTTAATGTTCAGAATTTCCGATGTGCCGATAGATGCTGATTTATTGAGTAAGGAGTTGATAAATTCAAGGGCCGGGGCCTTTGTGTGCTTCGAGGGCCGGGTGAGAAACCATAATGACGGCTGTGAAGTTGTTTCATTAAAGTACGAGGTGTATGAAGGGCTGGCGGTGAAAGAGGGCGGACGCATCATTGAGGAAGCGAAGGAGAAGTACGATGTACTCGAAGTTGTGGGTGTGCACCGTCAGGGACACCTTGAAATTGGAGATATAGCAGTATGGGTCGGAGTTATTGCCGAGCACCGCGGCAGTGCATTCGAAGCATGCCGTTTTGTAATTGATGAGATCAAGCACAGGCTTCCGGTTTGGAAAAAGGAACATTATATGCATAAAGAGTCCAAGTGGGTCAATTGCAGTGAGAACCATGGTCACTGAAAATAATTGCAGGTATTTGTGTTAACGATTGAAAGTAAATAGGAACCGCGTTAAATGCCTATACTCTTTTTCATAATTGCTCTTGTGTACTCATCCGTAGGATTCGGAGGAGGTTCGTCATATATTGCAGTATTAGCCTTATTTGACTATCCGTATGAGTCAATCCCTGTAATTGCACTGATTTGCAATTTAATTGTCGTCTCAGGCGGGATTTATCATTTTCGTAACAAAGGGCATTTTAAATGGTCCCTTTTCTGGCCCTACGCGCTAAGCTCTATTCCCATGGCCTTTATCGGGGGAAGGATTCCCATAAGTAGGGAGATTTTCCTGCTGTTGCTAGGTGCGTGTCTCTTCTTGATCGCACTCAGACTCCTTTTCATCAGCCGGGGAGCGAAGGACTACTCGGAATACAAGATGCCCAGTACCTCCCTTGCTCTGGTGCTTGGCGCTGTGCTCGGCCTTATTGCAGGCATGGTGGGAATTGGAGGGGGTATATTTCTTGCTCCGCTACTTTTACATCTGAGGTGGGGGCTTCCGAAGCAAATCGCCGCTACGGCTGCGCTTTTCATACTGCTTAACTCTCTTTCGGGACTGGCCGGGCAGTTTGTCAAGGGTACGAGCATGATTGATTTACAGCACTATTGGCCACTTTTCCTGTCGGTTTTTATCGGCGGCCAGATCGGG
>QIHJ01000077.1 GCA_003229065.1 Candidatus Dadabacteria bacterium | reverse complement strand
CTAGCGCAAAGAAGTGAGTTGCCAAGCTAGAAATTGATAGTCATGTTAAAAATGTTATCGGATAAATTCTAATTTCTCTTCTTTTCCTAGAAAAAAAGTCTCAAAAATCGCCGACTGGACACACACATAGTGTGGTTTTCTAAAAGATAACTAAAAATGAATCATGGAATTTGAATGATCCTTATAATTCCACCCACACCCCGTATAAAGTTTTTAACGCGGACACAGAGTGTCCTTTCCTACGGTTTCTGCGCACCTTATGAACTAGGATAAACTCATAGAGTTTGCACGAATCACCTGAGGTGTGGAGAAACAGTATGCCTGCGGGTGCTACCCGCATTTTCTTGACGCTATTTATGTATGTCGAAAATAATTCATCCTTCGACTGCACACTTCGTGTGCGCTCAGGGTGAGCTGATTTCTTTGATGCCAAGTTTGTTAGGGTTTGCCACGGCACCGATGGTGCCTCACAATGACTGGATTGGGTTTGGAGAAATCGAATGTGAGTGAACACAGTCCGTCTAGACAACACTTCTCTTTACCAATAGAATAAAGCCCCATGCCGTCTAAGCTTTCAGAAGAGCTGTCGCCTTTTTATGTAATGGAGGTGCTTGAGCGGGCTCAGGAGATCGAGTCTGGGGGAGATAAGGTCATACACTTTGAGGTCGGTGAGCCTGACTTTCCGACACCTTCGTCCGTGACCAACGAGGCTCTTCGCGCAATCACAGAGGGCGACACGAAGTACACACACAGCCTCGGAATTTCGGAGCTCAGGGAAGCGATAGCGGAAGATTACCAGAGCACTTACGGGCTGAGCGTATCTCCCGAGCGCGTAGTGGTAACGATGGGCAGCTCGCCCGCTCTTCTGCTCACTATGCTCTCTCTGATAGAGCCCGGGGAAGAGGTAATTATCACAGACCCGCACTATGCCTGCTATCCCCAGATTATAAAGGTCGCGCGGGGCGTGCCCAAGCGTGTCCCGATATATGAGCGCGATGGGTTTCAGATAGATATGGGAAGACTAAAGGATGCGATATCTAAGAACACAGGGGCCGTATTGATTAACTCCCCGGCAAACCCCACTGGAGCTGTGCTGAGCCCGGAAGTAATGGGGGGGATTGCAGGGCTCGGCCTGACGGTAATTTCCGATGAGATATACCACGGTCTAACTTACGGCAGAGATGCAAAGACTATATATGAGTTCACAGAAAACGCTTTCGTAGTAAACGGATTTTCAAAATACTATTCCATGACCGGCTGGAGGCTTGGGTATCTCATAGTGCCTCCGGAATATGTCCGTCCTGTGCAGAAGCTTCAGCAGAACCTGTTTATTTCTGCAAACCCGTTCGTACAAAGGGGCGGGGTAGCGGCGCTCAGGAGCGCAAAGCAGGATGCCCGGAGTATGGTGTCTGAGTTTGATCTCAGGAGAAAGAAGATGATTGAGGGTGTAAGGGAGCTTGGGTTTGAGCTCAGTCACGAACCCGAAGGAGCGTTTTATGTATTTGTAAACCCAGCCGGGCTTAATCCGGACTCACGCGAGCTTGCTTTTGATATACTCGAGAAAGCCCACGTGGCTGTCACACCCGGGATTGACTTCGGCCCCGGGGGAGAGGGGTATCTCAGGTTCTCCTATGCTGTCTCATTAGGAGATATAGAAGAGGGAATAAAAAGGCTCGGGAATTACATCTGTGCATGTAAGGGTGATGATAAGTGATTCCTTCGGTTCAAGAAATAGATATAGCGGAGAAGAGGGTGTTTATAAGGGCAGACCTGGACGTGCCGTTAACATCGGAAGGGGAAATTGGGGACGATACTAAAATCCTCCGCGCTCTACGCACTATACGTTATGCAATAGGGCAGAAAGCCAAAGTTATAGTTGCTTCTCACCTGGGAAAGCCCCGAGGGAAATTAGAGCGAAAGTACACTCTTGAGACTGTCGGCGGGAAAATCTCGGAATTACTGGACCGCCGCATTTATTTCCCTGAGAACTCGATTGGCAGAGCCGTGAAGAAAGTTATAGTCGACATGCTTCCCGGAGAAGTCATGCTGCTTGAGAACCTGGATTTTCATAAAAAAGAGTTGTCCGCTGGGCCTGATTATGCGAGAGAGCTTTCTGAGATTGCAGACGTATATGTAAACGATGCGTTCTCCATATCGAACCAAAATAGGGCCTCAGTCACAGTTATGCCGGAGTTTTTCGATACGGTTTCAATGGGGCTTGACTTCAAGCGCGAGCTCGAGAGCCTGGAGAGACTACAGAAACCTGAAAAGCCTTTTGTCGTAATCCTCGGCGGTTCGAGGGTGGACCGTAAGATAGGGTTTATGGAATCTATGGTAGAAAGGGTCGATGTTTTTTTAACCGGAGGGGCAGTGGCCAACACGTTTTTAAAGGCTAAGGGTATCGGTACCGGGCAATCTGAAATTGATCAAGCTTGTTTATACAGAGCGAAGAAGCTGATCTCGGGAACGGCTACCAGGGATATCAAATTAATCCTGCCCGATGATGTGATTACAGCGGAAGGGAATTTGAGAAATCACGGTACTTACTATATAATTTCACGCGAATCAATTCCGGGCAATTCAAAAATAATGGATATTGGATCTGAAACAATTAAGGAATTTAAAGCTCTGATCAAGGGGGCGGGTACAGTTCTCTGGAGCGGGCCTTTGGGTATATTCGAGAAGGCTGAATTCACAAAAGGCACGAGTGAAATTGCCGGGGCGCTCAGGGATTCGAGCTCCTTTACGGCAGCCTTGGGGGAGCACACTGTGGGTATATTGGACGCTCTTGGAATCGAAGAAAACACTTACGGAACCAAAGAGGGGATAAATTTTATATCCCGCGGGGGAGAGGCCTCGCTCGCATACATAGAGAACGGGACGCTTCCGGCAATCACGGCATTGGAAAAACGGATAAAATGAGAAAACCCCTAATTGCGGCCAATTGGAAAATGAATATGCTAAGGTGGGAGGCACAGGAGCTGGCAAGGTCCTTTCTTGAGAAAGTGCCCGACCTGACAGCGTATTCGGACGTGGTGCTGATTCCTCCGTTTACCGTGCTTGATGTGGTAAGGGGAGTCGTGGACGGTACGCATGTTAAGCTCGGCGCGCAGAATGTTTTTTGGGAGGAGAGGGGCGCTTTTACCGGAGAAATATCGCCCGGCATGCTAAGGGACGCGGGGTGTGAGTGGGTAATAGTTGGACATTCGGAGCGGAGGCACGTGCTCGGAGAGACTGATGAAATGGTGAACAAAAAGATAAAAGCATCCCTAGACTCGGGGCTGAATGTTATACTGTGCGTAGGGGAGACGCTTGAAGAACGGGAGAGCGGAAAACATTTAAAGAGAATAACCGGACAGGTTGAAATAGCTCTCTCTCAGCTTGAGCTTGATAGCCCGCATAGACTTGTGATTGCGTATGAACCTGTGTGGGCAATCGGGACCGGAAAGAACGCTACTCCTGACGAGGCAGATTATGTACAGGGTACAATTCGTGAAATAACAGGTAATATATTCGGGGATATGGCAGAGGAAGTCAGGATTGTTTACGGTGGTAGTGTTACGGAAGAAAATATTCAAGAGCTGATTGGAGAGCCTAATATAGACGGCGCTCTGGTAGGCGGTGCAAGTCTTCAGGCCGAATCATTGGCGAAAATAGTGCAAATGGGGACGGAGGCGAGCGTAGTATAGCGATGCCGGGGAATTAATAGTTGGACGGAGGCGACCCTTCGAGAGCCTCAGGGTGAGCGGGTTTATGTGCGATGCCTATGGGGACAGCGAGTGAATGTCGTTTATGAACGAGAGCAGGATAAGATCAAGATACATGATTCACGATGCAGGATTTAAGGATAAAAAAGGCAGGGGAAAAAGATGAGATTCCGGGCTTG
>QIHJ01000105.1 GCA_003229065.1 Candidatus Dadabacteria bacterium | reverse complement strand
GCAGTGTTGCAGATACAGAGCGGTTTTCCGGAGGAGTATATTGAAAATGCAAGCAGGATTCCGCGCGGGGTGGGAGTTACATGGAAGGTTATCGAATCGGGAGAGTACTCGTACTATGAAAGCATGAACGACGAAGAGAATGCAGTGGGTCCGGCGGGCAGGGCGCTTGGGTCTCGTTCGATTCTAGCCACTCCGTTGAAATCCGGTAACCAGACGATCGGTGTTATCCATTTTATCAGCCTGGAAAAAAAGGCATTTAGCGCAATAGAGTTGGACTTTCTGTTCTCGCTGGGGAATCAGATTGGCTCGGCAGTATCCAAAGCAAAGACTTTTAAAGAAGCCAGTGACAGGGCGCGGGAGCTTGAAGGCCTTTACGAGAACCTGCAATCAGCGCAGAGCCAGCTCATACAGTCTGAAAAACTCGCTTCGCTCGGGCAGCTGGTCTCAAGCATAGCGCATGAAATCAATAATCCCCTGACCCCGATACTCGGATACTCACAGCTGCTCATATCTCAAGAATCCGTAGACCCGGTAAAGCAAGATAAGTTCCTGGGAGTCATAAACGAATCTGCTGAAAAGGTAAAGAGGATAGTAGAAAACCTCTTGTCTTTCGCAAGAACGCACAAGCCAAACAGGGAGTACGCGGATGTAAATAAAATAGTGGAAAAAGCAGTAGAGTTCAGGGAGTACCAGTTAGGTATAGAGAACATCGAAGTGCAGAGGGGCTTTGATCCGGAGCTCCCCAAAACAATGGCGGACGCAAACCAGCTGCAGCAGGTATTTACGAATATCATATTAAACGCCTACTACGCTATGGGAAACAATGAAAACGGGGGCGGCAGACTCGAAGTCAGAACCAAATCAGGCGACGGCAAAACGGTGGAAATTTCAATAGCGGACGAGGGGCCGGGTATTGAAGAGGAGGTGCTGAAGAAAATCTTTGACCCCTTTTTTACGACCAAGCCGCCGGGGATCGGAACAGGACTCGGTCTCTCGGTGTCTTACGGTATCGTAAAGGAACATCAGGGTGACATCGTTGTAGACACTCAGTTAGGAAAAGGCACGAAATTTACAGTCATACTTCCTGTGCTCGATTACCGTGAGTACATGAATATGCAGAGTAAAACTTTTGAAGAGGAGCAACTGCGCGATATGAGAGGCAATAAGGCAGATACAGAAAAAGTCCTGATAGTAGAGGATGAGGAGATTATAACCACCTTGATAAAGGGCATACTGGAGAATGAGGGCTACAGCGTCGACCTTGCGTCAAATGGCGAGGACGCGCTTACAAAGATAGACGGGAGCCGTTACATCTTTATTGTGTGCGATATCAAGATGCCTCAGATGGATGGTAAGGAGTTCTTTAACAGGGTTAAGACGTTAAACGACGGTCTTGCATCCAAAATCCTTTTTATCACGGGCGACCCGAGCAAGGATACTCTGGACTTTATTCAGGAGACCGGGAACAGCTACTTAGCCAAGCCATTTAAGATAGAGGAGTTTATGGCAGCTATTGCGGATATGGTCTGAGTGAGGGCGTGGGATCTTCCCCGGTCCTTTCGTACGGAGGGAATAGGGGGAAATCCCTTTTACAAGGGTTTCTTATAATGTCCAGCCTTATTTAAACGGCTGGTTAGGAGACGTATAATTAAAAGTGCATGAGATTCTTCAACACCGGAGCCAGTAATATGAATAGGTTTAATATTGTGATTGCAGTACTTATTTTGATCACGTTTGCGGTATCAAATGCCGATGAGACAGCAAAGAACGACTCGGTACCCGTAGGAACCGGAATCGGGCAGATACCCGAGCTGGGCGAAGTGACGAGGCTCGGCAAGAACTCGCTTCTGGCCGAGTATATGCCTCTGGATAAGGGAAATGTGTGGACTTACAGAATTAAGAAGGGCGGTCAGATAAAAGAGCATACTCAGAGCGTAGTGTCGGAGAGCGAAGGCTGGTCTGTCTTCGACAACTATTTCGGAAAGGACGCCATTGCGCTTAGAATCGCTCCGGGAGGAGAGCTGCTTGTAACAAACAAGGGAGTGGTGAGCTCTTTTTACAGCGATCAAGTCACTAAGAGCTTTCCCCGGGACACCGTTGAGACTCCGGGGGGTAAATACGATCAGGCTATGCTGGTAACCATGCCCGAGGACAAGGAATTCTGGTTCCGGGACGTATATGTGAAAGGCGTGGGCCTTGTCTTTCACGAGCATAAAACCCCCGAAGGGAGTACCTCTTATTCACTTCTAAAAGCCAAAGTCAGGGGTAATACCTATCCCCCTGAGTGACACCCTCGTATAGCTGTTCCCGGCGCTTTATAACTTTTATAACTGCTACTGCGCATCTATCCCATAAATGAGAACGTCCCGCTTACTTCGGGATGCTTACTAAAATTGCACTACATAATTACCCCATGAAGAATACATTGATTACCCGATTGATAATATCACCCGGATGTAAGATAATTAATTTGTTCGCTTTTGCTTAAGCGTGTTTTAGAGAGAATAGGGTGGATAATAATCTGTCCGGGGCAGGATACACCCAAACCGAATGAGCAATATGGAAGTTAACGAGATATAGTGCGGGGGAATAGTCCCCGGGTGATGCAATCTCGATGAATGTCCATAATTAAGTATGGTGATCTCTGCATGGAAGTTTCGGTGTCTACGGTTAAAGGAGAAGGTGGTCATATGGAATTAGCCAAATTTGAGCCTATGGATACAACTGTGATTCCGACCGAGGTGTATCGGGAAGGATTTATCGTGATCCATAATAAAGGGGATTCGATGGAAAAGCTCATTATGGACGGCTCCAAAGTCGTAGTGGACACCACTAGCACAGTCATTGTTTCGGGCTCAATTTACGCGCTTCGCATACCTTGGGAGGGATGTATTTTGAGGGAATGCTATTCGGAGCCCCACGGACTGCTCTTGAGACCTTATAACAGAAATTGCCCGCTGACCAAACTTAACTGGGACGAATTCGACCCGGATATGGTTATCGGAAAGGTGTTCTGCAGTGTCATAAACGTATTCAGGTGAGGGCAAACTAAATATTAAAGGTGCGAAGAGAAGGGAAGCAGGATCGAAATATAATCTTGATGGAGGGGATAAATGATTACAAAGAGTTCGGCTGTTCAGAGCGAGGTATCGAATTATGATTTCCGCACTACCTTCTGGGGTATGACAAGAAACGGGGTTAGACACTCAGAATCCTCCATGCCGGAGAGCGAAAGCCCCTCGCACCTGGCCTACAAGGACCGGGTCTTGGAGCTTAATACCATAGTGGGCTACCATTTCATTGACAACTCACTTGTGGAGGCGGGTTACGCCTTTCGTGAAAATTATGACTGTGAGAGGCTATACGAAGAACAGTACGGGAAGTTTAAGGATTACCTTTCCGTCATTTACGGCAATCCGTTACTGGATGAAGATATAAACACTTTTTTCAGTAACAGCGGCGAGGAAGACGAACAGGAGCTCGAAAGCCTGATGCTCCTTACCGAATGGCTTACGGACCGCTCCATAATAAGGATGATCCTGATGGGTGATACGGACAGATGCGAATTCGGCGTGCTCCACAGAAGCCGGGGGCACATACACGTGATCGAGGATACCGAGAGGTCTGTCAGGTGGGGGATAAACTAAGCCGTCTACCTGAACCTCTTTCAGTATCTTATAAACATTGTCATCCCGGGCACCGACCCGGGATCTCATCTTTTATTCCTTTTATCCTAAATCCTGTACCATGCATCTTGATTTTATACCCGCTCTCGCTCACTTCACTTTAATTTATTCTCCCCCCGATCGGGCTTCTAATTTTATTCCTGCGGGCATCGCTGTGAAGCGCTCGCCTCTGCCCCCATATTTTATACCTGCCCCGGCATCGCACTAATACGC
>QIHJ01000268.1 GCA_003229065.1 Candidatus Dadabacteria bacterium | reverse complement strand
GAGCAGTTTACAAAAACTATAAACAGATAAACGCTTCAATAATCTTTATCTTGCTATCCTCTACCGACTCAAGTAAAATAGTTTGGATAATAGTAGATAATATTTTTACCATTCACTCTGGTCTCTTAATAAAATCAGAAGATTTATGAGAAAGGGTTATTTGGTATATTTAAATAAATACGAGACGTATTGTGTTCGTACTAAGTGAGGTTATTATGAAATCCACCCGTCTTAAAATCAGTGTAAGCCAGGACGGCCTGCTGCCGCAGGAAACGGCCGAGATCGCAACACTTGATTTCCCAGCACTGCCAAAAAAGCTTCTTAAAGCTCTTGGTTTTGAACGCGTAGACTCGAGAACCTACGTTGGAGTGCTTCCCGTGTTTATCAATCTCGGGGAAAAAGACCAGGAGATTGAAATTGAGCTCGGAGTAACTCTCCCCGAGATGAGAAAGAAAATAATGGAGATTGTAAAAACTCCTGCAAGACTAATTGCAGCTGCTAAAGAGGCTAAAGCAGCGTCTGAGGCCAAATCTGCGAAGAAAGCCGAGACCAAAACAGCGGCCAAGGCACCGGCTAAACCCAAAACAAAAGCAGAGCCAAAGACAACCGCGAAGGCAAAGACTGCAGCTAAAGCGGCGCCTAAAACTGAGGGGAAAACCCCGAGCAAAGCTAAACCCAAACCTAAAACCACGGCAAAAACCCAGACCAAAACAACAACCAAGACAACGGCAAAACGGACCACAAAAAGGTAATAGAGAATGCGCGCTGATTTTGTAGAAGAATGTTTGACTTTCGATGATGTTCTTTTAAGACCGGCATACTCTGAAATACTGCCTAATGAAGTGGACGTGTCCACAGAGCTCACTCCCAAAATAAGACTTAATACCCCGCTTGTAAGCGCGGCCATGGATACAGTGACCGAGTCTAAGACAGCTATAGCTATGGCACAGGAGGGCGGGATCGGCATTATTCACAGAAACCTCGATATAGACCTGCAGACAGCCGAAGTAAAGAAAGTTAAAAAGTATGAAAGCGGCATGATCGTAAACCCCCTTACCGTGCAGGCCGACCACAGTGTAGAGGAAGCACTGGGAATAATGCTCAAACAAAATATTACGGGGCTCCCCGTAACTAAAGAGGACGACACTCTTCTGGGTATCGTAACTTACAGAGACCTTAGGTTCGAGAAGAATCTGGATTATAAGGTTAAGCAGGTAATGACTCCGAAGAAGAGGCTTATTACCGTTGGAGATGGAACGAACCTTGAGGAAGCAAAGAAGCTTCTTCATAAATATAAGATAGAGAAGCTTCCGGTAGTCGATAAAAAGTTCAGACTCCGCGGACTCATTACAATGAAGGATATTGAGAAAATCGAGAAATATCCTACAGCGTGTAAAGACGACATGGGAAGACTCAGATGCGGAGCTGCCGTGGGGGTGGGCCCGGACAGAGAGGAGAGGATCGAGTCCCTTATCAAGGTCGGTTGCGACGTAATTATAATAGACACCGCGCACGGTCATTCAAAAAGGGTTATTGACGCGGTAGCCGACACGAAGAAGAACTTTGCCGGTGTTGAGATAATAGCCGGGAATATAGCCACGGGAGAGGCTGCCGAAGCGCTCATAAAAGCCGGCGTTGACGCTGTAAAAATAGGCGTAGGCCCGGGCTCTATATGTACTACACGTATGATTGCCGGAATCGGCGTACCTCAGATATCAGCCATTCAGGACGTCTCGCAAGTGACAGAGAAGTACGGCGTCCCTGCTATAGCCGACGGGGGCATAAAGTATTCGGGCGATATAGCAAAGGCGCTTGTGGCAGGTGCAAACTCCGTAATGATAGGAAACCTATTCGCCGGAACCGATGAAGCCCCTGGAGAGGTGATATTGTTTCAGGGCCGTACATACAAGGTCTACAGAGGGATGGGCTCAATCGAGGCTATGAAAAAAGGGAGCAGCCGCGACCGCTACGCCCAGAATATCGGTGATGAGATGATAGATTCAAAACTGGTACCTGAAGGTATAGAGGGCAGGATCCCGTACAGGGGCCCACTGGGCGCTATGATATACCAATTAGTCGGGGGGCTCAGAGCAGGAATGGGGTATACGGGCTGTAAAACCATTAACGAGCTCAGGACCCAAGCGAAGTTTATTAAAGTCACCAATGCCGGGCTTCGGGAAGGTCACGTTCACGATGTGATAATTACGAAGGAAGCCCCTAATTACAGAATCGAGTAATCCTATATTTTAAGAGCGTTAGCTCAGTATTACAGTATGTTCGAACGAATCTCTTTCTTCCAATTTAGATATGCGAGAAACTATATTAGTCCTTGATTTTGGCTCACAGTATACCCAGCTAATTGCAAGGAGAGTGCGGGAGCACGGAGTATACTCTCTCATAAAGCCCTTCAACATACCCCTGACTCAAATAAGTGATATAAACCCTAGAGCAATCATTCTTTCAGGAGGCCCTGCAAGCGTTTGGGATGAGAAACACCCGTCATTAGACCCCGCAATATTCGACATGGGTTTGCCTATACTAGGCATTTGCTACGGTCTTCAGATAACGGTGCACCTGTTGGGAGGCAGGGTGGAGCGCTCGGAGAAACGTGAGTTCGGACCTTCAAAGCTGAGCGTCCTTGAGGACTCGGACATCTTTTCGGGTATTGCAGGGGAGAGTGAGGTCTGGATGTCGCACGGAGACCGGGTGTTGGAGCTTCCGGAGGGATTTTCGGTTATAGCTAGAAGCGACAACTCGCCACAGGCTGGAGTTAGAAGCGAAAAACTTAAATTCTGGGGCACCCAGTTCCACCCCGAAGTCGCGCACACGGACTTTGGGAAAGAAATACTATCTAACTTCGTACACAAAATTGCAGGGTGCAAGAACACATGGACTCCGAAATCGTTCGCTGAAACCGCTATAAATGAAATAAGGGAAAAAGTAGGGGACTCTCAGGTTATATGCGGACTCTCGGGCGGAGTGGACTCCGCTGTGGCCGCGCTTATAATACAGCGCGCCGTTTGGGACAAGCTCCACTGCATATTTGTGGATACGGGAATGATGAGGTTAAACGAAGCACAAGAGGTGGTACGGTCTTTCCGGGATATGGGGTTAAATCTGATTCATGTGGATGCCAAAGAGAGATTTTTAGAGAAGCTTCGGGGCGTGACGGATCCCGAAAGGAAGAGGAAGATTATAGGCGAAGAGTTTATCAGGGTTTTTGAAGAAGAGTCTTCTCAGATGAGCGGGGTCGAGTATCTGGCACAGGGCACACTATACCCGGATGTGATAGAAAGTGTGAGTGTAAAGGGCCCATCGGCCACAATAAAATCGCACCATAACGTTGGCGGACTGCCGGAGAAGATGGAGCTTAAGCTCATCGAGCCGCTGAGAGAGCTATTTAAGGACGAGGTAAGGGCCGTAGGGCGTGAGCTTGGTCTTGACCCGGAGATACTTAACCGGCATCCGTTCCCGGGCCCGGGACTGGCAATTAGGATCATGGGGGAGATAACGGAGGAAAGACTCGAAGTGTTGAGGCTCGCCGACTATATATTTATAGGGGAGATAAAAAAAGCGGGCATTTACGACGATATCTGGCAGGCTTTCTGCGTTTTCCTTCCGGTTAAAACCGTTGGTGTTATGGGTGATGAAAGGACGTATGAAAACGTCATAGCGCTAAGGGCGGTTACGAGTCTTGACGGCATGACTGCAAAGTGGGCGCGAATACCAGATCAGGTGCTTGAGAAAATTTCAGTCCGGATTATAAACGAGGTGAAAGGAATAAACCGGGTGGTATATGATATATCAACTAAACCCCCCAGCACAATTGAGTGGGAATAATGGGGACAGAGGCGAGCGTCTTAGTGCGATGCCCGTAGGAATAAAATCTGGGGACAGAGGCGAGTGAATGTAGTTTAT